>JANTGL010000097.1 GCA_024762915.1 Bacteroidales bacterium
TATTTCCGTCAGAAGCAGGATATAAATTGATTCCGTTATTTTCAGTAGTTCCGTCAAAAATATTTTGAATATAAGCTGCTATATCATAGCGATATGTGCCGTCAGTATATAGTTCACCGGCATAAGTTGATTGCGTAATATAATCCGGAATTAAAATAGACGAAGTCTCAGAAACATAGCCGGTTATCAAGGTTTTGTATATGGCCGGAAAATCAGTCTCGTATGAGCTGTTTGCAGGAACCGAATTAACAATGAGTTCAGCACGGTTTATTACAATTTTTTCAGAATTCTGAAAGTCTTTAAGATAAGGGAATTTTATTCTTGTAAATAAGCCCCCGCCGGATTGCATATAAGCCACCGAATCTTGCGGAAGAGATTCATCATCAAAGGTTCCCGTAAAATTTGCCGATGTATAATCATGTTCAAAAAGATTAAATCGAACATTGGAAATATTATTTGCGGATATTTTATAAGTATATAATTCGGAAGGATCGTCAGTTTTATGAAAATAAATTGATACCAATAAAGAATCGTTAATGTCATATTTAATAACGGCACCGTTATCATCCTGAGATTCCGATTTTATATAAAGCCCTTTAAAGAAATTTTTAAATGCTTGACCTGATGTATAATTGGATTCATCGGCATCCAGAAAAAAATCACCGAAAGAATTATTTAATTTGATATGCAAAGTTGTATCTTCCGGAGAAGGTCTGCAGCCGACAGTGTCTCCGACTAATTCGCCCATATATTTATTCGGATCATCATTCCCGTAGTAATTAATAGAATTGTCTAAATCAAGTCCTATTTTATACACTTCAATGGTTTGTTCTTTTGTGATGTCACCATAGGTATTATTGTCATCTTGGTTGTATGATAAAGTCAATATTACGGAATCAACAACGTCAGTATCTTTAAAATTAATGAATTGCGGATTAAAAAACTGGATGGCAAAACTTGCTTTTGAATAACCGAAAACGGGATCTTTATATTCTCCCAAAAGAAGTTCATTGACTCCGCTTGTTATTACCGAGTCCGTTGTTATAGTATGAACTTCTACGGAAACCGTATCCGTAATGTTAAGGTTTACTAGATCTTCGCCGGGTAGAATATTGTATCCGAGATCTGTCTCTCTTTGGCAAGAAAAAATCAGCATCAGTATGCTGATTAAAGGGATATAGATTTTATTTTTCATTCTTAAATATTTGTTTTCTGTTGTAACGATTATCTTTGAGAAAAGTTATACGAATAAGGGAAATAATTATTTTAAAATTGAATTATAAAAGGAATTGTACTCTTTGATGTATTCATCTTCACCTTTATAGGGGAGTATTTCCTTTCCGGATTTTTTTGCATATTCAAGAAGTTCTTCATTTATTGTTTCATTGCCTAATATTACGGCGTCTGAATTATTGATAGCCGTTTTTTGTAAATTTATATAATTTACGGGTTTTAACAGATTCAAATCTGAAGATTTAATACCGTAATAATCCAGTTTCTTTTTAAATCCGGGATTTAATTCACCGGAAAATTCATCGTTGTAAAGTGAATAAATAATTTTTGCATTTTTAAAAAGAGGATCATTTTTGTATGATTTCTTAATAAAAACGGGTGATAATGCAGAGAACCAACCGTGGCAATGAATAATGTCAGGTGTCCATCTGAGTTTTTTTGTTGTTTCGATAGCACCGCGATTAAAAAATATCATTCGTTCATCATTATCTTCAAAAAAATTACCGTCTTCGTCTTCAAAAATAAATTTACGTTTAAAATATTCTTCATTATCAATAAAATACACTTGCATTCTGGCTTGTTGAATAGAAGTAACTTTTATAATTAATGAATGGTCCGTATCATTAATAATTAAATTCATTCCGGATAAACGAATAACTTCATGCAGTTGATTTCTTCTTTCATTGATGGTCCCGAAACGCGGCATAAACACTCTGACTTCTTTCCCGCTTTCCTGAATCCCTTGCGGGAGGTGTCGGCATATTAAAGACATTTCGGTTTCCGGTAAAAACGGTGTAATTTCTTGAGATATATAAAGGATTTTCTTATTTTCCATAAAAAATACAGATTTTTCAACAATTTTGCAAATATACAACTTTTCCTTCTTTTTATCAAGAATTGTATTAAAACATCATAT
Organism: Bacteroidales bacterium; assembly: GCA_024762915.1. Lineage (GTDB taxonomy): Bacteria > Bacteroidota > Bacteroidia > Bacteroidales > JAADGE01 > JAADGE01. The sequence continues at coordinate 2,150 of JANTGL010000097.1, forward strand.
TTTTGTATTATAATTGTGGATTATTCCGGAACTTATTATGATAATTGCACGCACAAAAAAGGAGTTAAACAGATATTTAAAACTTGTCAGAAAAGCAAATAAAACTATTGGTTTTGTACCGACAATGGGTGCTCTGCACAAAGGACATCTTTCATTGATAAAATGTTCTGATAATGAAAATAACTTTACACTTGTCAGTATTTTTGTTAATCCCACCCAATTTAATAATCCGGATGATTTAAAAAAATATCCCGGAAACGAAACTGAAGATTTAGATCTTTTATTGCGTGAATCATGCGATATCGTTTTTATTCCAGATGTTGATGAAATGTATCCCGAAGATGATAAGAGGATATTTGATTTCGACGGTATTGATAAAGTGATGGAAGGAAAATTCAGAAAAGGACATTTTAACGGAGTCGCTCAAATTGTTTCCAAATTATTTGAAATTGTTCGTCCGAATAAAGCATATTTCGGGAGAAAAGATTTTCAACAAGTTGCAATAATTAACTATCTAAATAAGACCTATTTACCTGATTTAGGAATTGATATTATTTCTTGCGACATTATCAGAGAAGGTGACGGTTTGGCAATGAGTTCAAGAAATCGCTTGTTGAGTGTTTCCGAACGTAAATCTGCCGGTTTAATTTCGAAAATATTAACAAAATACGGACGCAAGTTTTCTGGATATTCAGTTGAAGAATTAAGGAACCGGATTGCGGAAGAAATTAATCTTGATAAAAACCTTGAAGTGGAATATATTGATATTGTTGATGATGAAAGTTTGCAAACCGTATCTGAAATTATTCCGGGTAAGACAACGATTTGTGCGGCTGTTTATGACGGGAATGTCCGATTGATTGATAATATTGCAATAACATAATGGCAAAATCATTTTACAATAAATTAAAAATCATTAATGATCCGGTTTACGGATTTATTAATGTTCCTTCCGAATTGCATTTTGATTTATTGCAACATCCTTATTTACAGCGATTAAGGAGAATTAAACAATTGGGTTTATCCCATTATGTTTATCCCGGGGCAACACATACGCGCTTCGAGCATGTGTTGGGTGCAATGCATTTATTGAATTCTGCAATTACGGAATTACGAAAAAAAGGACATCAAATTAATGAAGAAGAACGCTTGGCTGCTTTAACGGCAATTTTACTTCATGATTTAGGCCACGGACCTTATTCTCATACCCTTGAAGGTATTTTATTGGAGAATGTAAATCATGAAGAAATGTCTGTGTTGCTGATGGAAAAGATTAACGAAGAATTTGGCGGCAGAATAAGTTTAGCAATTGATATTTTTAAGAATAATTATTCGAAAAAGTTTTTACACAAACTCGTATCCAGTCAGCTTGATACCGACAGACTTGATTATTTAAAACGTGACAGTTTTTATTCCGGTGTTACGGAAGGAGGAATCGGTACCGACAGAATAATTAAAATGCTGAATGTTGCGGATGATGAGCTTGTTATAGAAGAAAAGGGAATTTATTCTGCCGAACAATTTTTGGTTGCTCGTAGGATAATGTATTGGCAAGTTTATCTTCATAAAACAGTTATTGCAGCCGAAGAAATGCTTAAAAGAGCCATTAAAAGAGCCAATGAGGAGGCACATAAAAACGGTGTTTTTGCGACACCTGCATTGGGGTATTTTTTTGATCATAATTTGAAAGGTATTGAAGAAGTAAACTCAGGACCTTTGTACCCATATACTATGGAGGCATACACAAAATTAGACGATACTGATATTATTGTTTCTTTAAAAGAATGGTCCAATCATTCGGACATCGTTTTATCCGAAATAAGCAAACGACTTATTAACAGGAATCTGTTTCATGTTGATATAAGCAATAAGCCTTTTGATGAAAAAAAGATTTCGAACTTAAAAGAAAAAGTTGTCAGTAAATATAAGATTAGCGGAGATGATGCCGATTATTTTGTGTTTTCTGACCGAATTAAAAATAAAGCATACAGCATCGGAAAAGATAATCAAATTACGGTTTTGTTCAAAAACGGTAAAACGGCTGATATTGCAGAGGCATCTGATTTGTCGAATATTATTGCTTTATCCGAAACCGTGGAAAAATATTATTTATGTTACCCTAAAGATGTTGTATAAAAATCTTCAGTTTTGAAAAAAAGATGTTTTTAAATCTTAATAATTGTTAAAAAGTATTAAATTTGCCGAAAAATAATAATGGAGTTTTCTGCTCAACAAATAGCCGAACTGTTACAAGGTGAGATAATCGGGGATTCTGAGATTAAAGTTAATACGATAAGTAAAATCGAAGAAGGTACTGTCGGTTCTTTATCATTTCTTGCTAATCCTAAATATACGAAATACATTTATGATACAAAAGCATCTGTTGTTCTTGTAAATCATGATTTTATTGCCGAAAAAGAGATTTCTGCGACTTTGATTAAAGTTGAAGATGCATATAAAGCATTTGCTTCATTACTTGAAATTTATCAACAATATAAAGAGAATAAAATCGGTATTGCCGAATCTTCAGTTATCGAAAAAACAGCAAGTTTGGGTGAGAATTTGTATATCGGAGCAAACGTTTATATCGGGAATCATACAAAAATCGGAGATGATTGTAAAATTTATCCGAATACCTATATCGGTGATAATGTTTCAATCGGTGAAGGAACAATAATATTTTCCGGTGTAAATATTTATTCGGAAAGTGTTTTAGGGAAAGAATGTACGATGCATGCCGGCGTAGTTATAGGGAGTGACGGTTTCGGGTTTGCACCTCAAAATCAGGCAGAATTTAAAAAAGTGCCGCAAATCGGGAATGTGATTATTGAAGACCATGTTGAAATAGGAGCAAATGCTTCTGTTGACAGGGCTACAATGGGGTCAACAATTATCAGAAGAGGGGTAAAATTGGATAATTTAGTTCAGATTGCACATAATGTTGAAATTGGTGAGAATACTGTTATTGCTGCATTAAGCGGTGTTTCGGGCTCAACCAAAATCGGTAAAAATTGCATGATCGGAGGTCAAGTGGGTTTTGCAGGTCATTTAACAATTTCGGATAATGTAAAAATCGGTGCTCAATCGGGCGTACATAAAAATTTACCTGAAGGGGCTGTTGTTCAAGGATCTCCGGTTGTAGGATATCGTGAATGGTACCGCATTGCTTCCGTATTACAAAAATTACCGGAAATATATCGTAAAATTCAAAAATTATAATTTAACAAAGAGTAAATGTCTGATAAACAAAAAACAATATTAAATGAAGTTACTCTGAAAGGGACGGGTTTACATACCGGAAAAAAGGTTGTTATTACATTTAAACCCGGTAATGAAAATACGGGATATATATTCAGGCGTGTTGATTTAGAAGGAAAACCCGAAATAAAAGCATTGGCCGAAAATGTAGTTGAAACGTCACGAAGTACCGTATTATTTCAAAATAATGCAACGGTTGCAACGGTGGAGCATGTCATGTCTGCCGTATTCGGTTTGGGAATTGATAATTTAATTATTGAAATTGACGGACCTGAAACACCGATTTTGGACGGAAGCTCAAAACTTTATGTGGAGTCACTTTTAAAAGCCGAAATTATTGACCAAAATGCCGAAAGAAATTATTTTCATATAAAGGAAGAAATCAAGTTTGAACATAACGGAATCGGAACATGCATTGCTGCATATCCTTCGGATGAATTGAGTTTTGAAGTTGAAATTGATTATCATTCAACGGTATTGGGGAAACAAAAAGCAACCTTAAATAATTTAGACGACTATTCTAAAGAAATAGCACCGTGCAAAACATTTGTATTCTTGAAAGAACTCGAAATTTTATTAAATAATAACCAGATTAAAGGCGGTGATTTATCAAATGCATTGGTAATCGTTGAAAAAGAATTTACACAAAAAGAATTTGACAGAATCGCTGATTTATTTAACAAGAAACATCAAAAATATCACGGAAGAGGTGTTTTGAATGAAGAACATATGACTTTTGAAAATGAACCTGCCAGGCATAAATTATTAGACTTAACAGGTGATTTGGCATTAGCCGGAATGCGAATTAAAGGAAAAATTAAAGCAATTAAACCCGGTCATTTTGCAAATACGGAATTTGTGAAAATGTTAAGGAAACAAATATTGGATATAAAATAATATCTTTTTTATATCGTTCATTATAAGATATTTTTGTTTATGATAAGTCCTCTTGCAAATATACATCCGAATTCTAAAATTGCCGAAAGTGCAATTATAGATCCTTTTGTTTCAATTTCCGAAGATGTTGAAATCGGCGAAAATACACACATCCACCCGAATGTAGTCATTTATGACGGAGCACGAATCGGTAACAATGTTACAATTTATCCCGGTGCCGTTATTTCTGCTGTTCCGCAAGATCTTAAGTATCAAGGTGAAAAAACAATGGCATTTGTCAGCGACGGTTCCGTAATCAGAGAATATGTTACCATAAATAAAGGTACTGCTGCAAAAGCAAAAACTATTGTAGGGAAAAATTGTTTGATAATGGCATATTCCCATGTTGCTCATGATTGTATCTTAGGTAATAATATTATTTTGGCAAATGGTGTTCAACTGGCAGGAGAAGTAGAAGTTGATGATTTTGCAATAATCGGAGGCGGAACATTAGTTCATCAATTTTGCCGAATCGGAAAACATGTAATGACTCAAGGCGGTTTGCTTCTCGGAAAAGATGTTCCTCCGTATGTAAAAACAGCACGCGAACCTGCATCCTATGTTGGAATTAATTCAATAGGTTTGCGAAGACGACAATTTCCAAATGATAAAATTACCTACATTCAAGATATTTATCGAATTATTTTTAATTCCGGTTTAAATTATAAAGATGCTTTGCAAAAAGTAATTGACACAATTGAAGATTCCCCCGAGAAGGAAGAAATCGTAAATTTTATCAGATTGTCTAAACGAGGATTAATAAAAAGTTAATAAAACAGGCTAAAATTATTCAGAAAGAAGTATAATAAGGACAGATTTTTAATTTATCCTTATTTTTATTTATTGATTTTAATGTATAATCAAATATTCATTTCAGGAATATCACCGTCAATAAACAAAAACCCTTCTGTCGCATTTTTTATTTCTTCAACCGTAACTCCGGGTGCTCGTTCAATTAATTTAAACCCCTCTTCAACAATATCCAAAACAGCTAAATCGGTAACAATTCGTTTTACACAGGCGACACCTGTCAGCGGAAGCGTACATTTTCTCAAAAGTTTGGATTCTCCTTTTCGATTGGTGTGGGTTGTTGCAACAATAATATTTTTTGCCGAAGCGACCAAATCCATGGCACCGCCCATGCCTTTTACCAATTTGCCGGGAATTTTCCAACTGGCAATATCCCCTTTTTCGGAAACTTCAAATGCTCCGAGAACGGTTAAATCAATATGACCGCCTCTGATCATGGCAAAACTTAAAGCAGAATCAAAAAATGAAGCTCCGCTTGTTGCCGTGACCGTTTGTTTTCCGGCATTGATTAAATCAGGGTCCGCTTTTCCTTTTTCGGGAAACGGTCCGATACCCAGAAGTCCGTTTTCGGATTGAAGGGTCACTTCCATTCCGTCAGGGATGTAATTTGCAACAAGAGTCGGGATTCCGATTCCGAGGTTAACGTAGTAACCGTCTTTTAATTCTTGTGCGATGCGTTGTGCTATACCGTTTTTGTCAAGTGCCATTTTATTGAGTTAAAAAGTATAAAGTAAAATTTGAAAGTTATAAAGTTATAATTGAATGTGAAAAATGTAAGATTAAAAATAAAAGAATTATCTTACGGTTTCAAATTCAATGCGTTTTTCATAACCGGTTCCTTTAAAAATACGTTGAACAAAAATGCCGGGCGTATGAATTTGATTCGGGTCCAGTTCACCGGTAGGAACCAATTCTTCAACTTCGGCAATGGTAATTTTCCCGGCAGATGCCATCATATTATTGAAATTATTTGCCGTATTGTTGTAAATTAAATTTCCGGAATAGTCACCGTATTTGGCTTTTACAAAAGCAAAATCTGCCGTCAGCGCAGTTTCCAGAAGATGCATTTTACCGTTAAATTCTCTGACTTCTTTGCCTTGAGCAACTTCGGTACCGTAACCTGCCGGAACGAAAAATGCAGGGATACCTGCTCCGCCGGCTCGTATTCTTTCGGCAAGCGTACCTTGAGGGTTCAGCTCAACTTCTAATTCGCCGCTTAAAAATTGACGTTCAAATTCCTTATTTTCTCCGACATAAGAAGCAATCATCTTTTTTAATTGCCGGTCACGTAATAAAACACCTAAACCGAAATCATCGATTCCCGCATTGTTTGAAATACAGACTAAGTCTTTTATCCCGCTTTCTGCCAATGCTTTAAGGCTGTTTTCGGGAATTCCGCATAATCCGAAACCGCCTAACATCAGAGTCATTCCGTTTGATACTCCGATAATGGCTTCTTCGGCATTTTTTACAATTTTATTCATGAGTTTCAGTATTAATCATAATTATCATCATTTTGATTGTATTGAGAATTATTTTCAAGATGCATTTCATCGTATTTGGCACAATCTGTTTCAACACCGTCATATAAAGTCGGTTTTTTAAACGGTTCTTTCGAAATGCCGAGCTTCTCATTTTTATAACATTGTTGCATATACAATGCCCATATCGGTAATGCCATTGCAGCCCCTTGTCCTTCCGTTGAGCTTTCAAAATGAATGCTGCGTTCTTCACCGCC
>JANTGL010000098.1 GCA_024762915.1 Bacteroidales bacterium
TGTTTCTGCAGTTGTTTGGATAATTAATTATTTATTGTTTGTAATTGTAATTTCATCAATTTTACTTTTGCTGAAAAGATTTAATGCAAAATTTTTAAAATTAATTAATAATTTAGAAAACAAGAACAAATATATTAAAGAAAAGGAAAGTAATTATACGGAAATTTTTAATGCTGTTACCGATGCAATTTTTATTTTTGATAGGGACGGGAACATTACAGATGCCAATGAAGCTATGATAAAAATGCTTAAATACAGCAAAAAAGAACTGCTTTCTAATCATGCTAAAATGCTAAATCCCGGTAAAGCTCCTTATGATTATGAGAATTTTTCCGATTATGTAAAACAAACTGTACAAACCGGTAAAAGCTTTTTTGAATGGTATCAAAAGGATAAAAACGATAATTATTTTTGGCTTGAGATTACACTTACTTATACAAAAATAGGAAATAAAGACAGGGTTTTATGTGTTGCAAAAAATATTGATAAACAAAAGAAAGCTCTGATTGAATTGAATGAATATAAAAAAGACCTAGAACTTAAAGTGAAAATTCGTACAGAAGAATTAGAAACTGTTAACGAAGAGTTAAAAGCAAATAATGAAGAATTAAATATTTTAAATGAAAATCTGGATTATCAAAAAGGTATCATTGAACAAAAAGAAAAACGTTTAAAATCTATTATAAATAATCAAGGTGAAGGTTTCAGCATAAATGACACGGATGAAAATTTTGTAATGGCAACTCACAGGGCCCATGAAATATTTAATGTCCCTGAGGGGAAATTAGTCGGAATGAATTTAAAAGAGTTTTTTGATGATACAGAATGGAAAAAAATAAAGGAACAATCTAAATTACGAAAAGAAAATAAACGAAGCAGTTACGAAGTGAAAATTACATTAAAAGACGGTTCTCAAAAAAATTTAATAGTTACCGGAACTCCTGATTATGATGATGAAGGAAATATTACAGGTACAATTGCAAATTTCAGAGATATTACCGAAAGAGTTATAAAAGAAAAGAAACTTAAAGAATTAAATGAAGAATTAAATGTTGTAAATGAAGAATTAAGTGAAACTAATCAAGAATTATTTTTTCAAAAAAACGCTTTAACTTTAACTTTGAAAAAACTGAAAGAAACTCAAAATAAATTGGTACAATCTGAAAAAATGGCATCTCTTGGTGTGTTGGCAGCCGGTATAGCTCATGAAATTAATAATCCTTTAAACTATATTATGGGTGGGGTTACCGGATTGGAAAAAATGTGTAAAGAACAAATACAAGAAAACAAAGAGAGAGTTAAACCGATAATGGATGCGATTAAAGAAGGTGTCAAGAGAACCGGAGAAATAGTCAGTGGTTTGAGTTATTTCAGCAGAAAGAGTAATTCAGTCAAAGAAGATTGTGATATTAATTTAATAATTGATAATTGCTTAATAATACTTAAGAACAAAATAAAAGATAAAATAATGATAAAAAAATATTATCAAAGTTCAGATAATATCATAAAAAGTAATAACGGTAAATTGCATCAAGTTTTTTTAAATATTTTGTCTAATGCCGAGCAATCAATTCAAGAAAAAGGAATTATTACAATTTCAACTGAAATAGATAATAAATTTGCTGTTATTTCAATAGAAGATAACGGAAAAGGTATTTCAAAAGAAAATATATCAAAAATTACGGATCCTTTTTTTACAACAAAAGAACCCGGAAAAGGCACCGGCCTCGGTTTATCAATCGTTCATCAAATTATTGAAGAGCAAAAAGGAACAATCGAATTTAAGTCTAAAATAGGAAAAGGTACCAAAGTAATAATAAAACTTCCTAATAATTAATATGAAAAAGATGAGAACCATACTTTATGTTGATGACGAAGAAATTAATTTAATGCTTTTTGAAATTAATTTTAAAGAAAAATATCATGTAATCGGAACAGATTCGCCCGTAAAAGGGCTTCAAATATTAAAAAATAATCCTGAGATATCTGTTGTTATAAGTGATATGAAAATGCCTGAGATGAACGGTCTTCAATTTATTAAAAAAGCTAAAAAGAAATATCCGAAAATTTGCTATTTTATTCTGACAGGTTACGATATTACAGATGAAATAGCTGAAGCATTAAATTGTAAATTGATAAATTTTTATTTTAAGAAACCCTTTAATATGAAAGAAATTGATGATTCTATTCAGAAAGTTTTTACTTAAAATTGCTTAGTGCTTAAATAAAAAAACCATTCCTAATTTTAAGAACGGTTTATTTTTTTTTAGAAATATCCTGTTAAGAATTTATCATCATCGGCATTAATAACATTAAAACATCTTCGTTATCTGTATCCGATTCAAAGGGAAGCATAATTCCGGCTTTGGAAGGATCAGACATTTCAAAAACAACTTCATCGGAACCGATATTTGCTAAAATTTCAAGTAAAAAAACAGATTTAAAACCGATTTCCATGTTATCACCTTGATATTGACACGCTAAACGTTCGTTTGCTGAAATTGAAAAGTCAATATCTTGTGCCGAAACAATTAATTCATTTGCCGTTAAATGTAACTTAATCAGATTACTTGCTTGATTTGAGAAGACAGAAACCCGTTTAACGGTATTGTATAAATCGGTTCGATTAATAATTAATTTATTCGGATTTTCGGTTGGTATAACGGATTCATAATTAGGATATTTGCCTTCGGTTAATCGACAAATTAGTTTAAATTCGCTGAATATAAAAACCGCATTTTTATCATCAAATGACACTGAAACTTCATTTTCAACTGAAGCTAAAAGTCCTTTGAGTAAATTAGCCGGTTTTTTCGGTAAAATAAAAGAGGCATCTCTGTCAGCTTTTCCGTCGGTCCTTTTATATCGAACTAATTTATGAGAATCTGAAGCAACAAAGGTCATATCATCTTTTGTTAATGAAAAGAAGATTCCGTTCATAACAGGGCGAAGCTCATCATTAGCCGTTGCAAATACGGTTTTGTTAATACCGCTGTCAAGTAATTCAGCCGTAATGGTAATATCCATTTTTGAATTTTCGGATAATTCGGGATATTTCGGATATTCATCAGCCGGTGAACCTACAACACTGAATTTTCCGTTTTCTGATAAAATGCTTGTCGATAAACTTTCGGAATCAATTTCAAAAGTTAAAGGTTGTTCGGGGAATTCTTTTAAAATATCTAATAATCGTTTTGCTTCCAAAGCAATTTTTCCTTCACCGTCCGTGTTCTCTAAGGTAAGTTTGGTTACCAAAGTTGATTCTAAATCGGATGCCGTAATGGTTAATTCCTGATTTTGTAAATCAAATAAAAAGCTGTCTAATATCGGAATGGTTGATTTTCCGCTGATTGCTTTACTGACTCTTTGTAAGTGAGATAATAATTCTGTGCTGGAAACAATAAATTTCATAGGATTGTATTTTATAAAATTGATATAAAATGAGAATAAAACGCTAAAATAGATATTTTTAAATTCTAAACAATATGCCGGTCTGACTTTTTTGTATTTTTCTTATTGACAAATTTTAAACAAGTAATTAACAAGTTATTGACGAATTATAAACATCTGTTAATCAGTTCTTTTGCATAACGGTCGCAAACCGTATTTTCATAATGAAAATGATGTCCTTTAACCCATTCAAATTCAATGTATTTATTCTTTGTGATTTTTTGATATTCAATCCAATAGTGAATGTTTTTCACTTTTTTGCCTTGTGCGGTGTGCCAATCATTTAATTGCCAATTGTAAATCCATTCGGTTAAGCCCTTAATTACATAGCGACTGTCTGTTACAATTCTGATTTTTTCTTTATTCGACAATCTTTTTAAACCTTCGATTACGGCAATCATTTCTATTAAACTGCTGTTTTGGATATTTTTAATTCCGAAAGTGATGTTGTACTTTTTTTGTTCATTTTTTATTAAAGCAACATAAGAACAAATTTTCTTTTTTTCTGAATAGCTGCCGTCGGTGAATAGAGTCGTAAAATTGTGTTCGTATTTTTCAGTTACGAAAATATCCGGAACCGTAGTTCTGTTATCGTAAACAATCAATTTTGTGAGGTCGTTGAATCCGATTGCATCAATATTTTTATTTAGAATAAATTTCAATTTAAAACCAATGAAGTAAGTATTTTTTCGTTTGTTGTGCAGTATTTTACGAAGCTGATATTCGTTTTCTTTTAAAATGCTGCCCAGTTTTTCTTTTGGATTAATTACCAAAAACTTCTCCTCCGGATTAAATTTAATAATCGTTTGCATTTTATCATCAGAAATCAAGATGTCGAAAAATCCGTCTTCCGAATGAATGATTTCCATATGACAATGTAGCGGATACACCTTTTGTTAATGAATAATGAATAATGAATAATTAATAATGAATAATTAATAATGAACAATTAAAAATGAATTATTTATTCAAGCCAATTTTCTATGATTTGCTTCCCGAATTCTGTCATATACGATTCGGGATGAAATTGAATCCCTTTTACATTGTATTTTTTATGACTGATGCCCATAATAATACTGTTTTCCGACATTGCCGTAATTTTTAATTCATCTCCGATATCTTTGTACACAGCCCACGAATGGTATAAGCCGACTTCAAATTTTTCAGGCAAATTTTTAAATAAAAAGTCTTCTTTATCAATAATTTCAGTTTTTGTTTTTACCCCGTGATAGACTTTTTTTAAATTGTATAATTCCGCTCCGAAGTATTCGGCTATGGCTTGCATACCGAGGCAAATTCCCAATATCGGCTTTTGTTTGTACCGGTTGTCTATAATCTCCGTAAGTTTTCCGGCATTTTTCGGAAGTCCCGGACCGGGTGAAATTAAAATTTTATCAAATTCGGAAATTTCATCTATTTTTACGGCATCATTTTTTACAATTTCAAATTTACATAATCGGCTTTCATCAAGCAATTGTGCCAGATTATGAGTAAACGAATCGTAATTGTCAATTAATAAAACTTTTTGCATATCGAATTTCTGAATAAAAAAAGTGCCGTTGAAAAAATGAATAATTTAGGGAAAAATCAAATCCCTTTTTATTTTATCATTGATTTTGATTTTACCAATGCATTTGTTTGTGCCGAAAATGAAATCGACAATGACAAAGTTATATTTTCTTTTAATTCAAAAGCTCAAAATAGTGATAAAAAAATTGAATTGAATGTTAATCCTGCTTCTAAGGAAAAATATGAAATTGCTTTCAACAAAGTTCATAATGAAATAAAAGCCGGAAATACCTATTTATTGAATTTGACTTTTTCAAATGAAATTTTCGGTAATTTTAATTTGAAAGATGTTTTTAATTCGGCAGTTTCACCTTATAAATTATATGTTAAAAATAATTTTACGGTTTTTTCGCCTGAAACTTTTGTGAAAATAAAAAACGGAAAGATTTATTCATACCCGATGAAAGGCACGATTGATGCCGATATTCCGAATGCAGAAAACAGTATTTTGAATGACAAAAAAGAAATAGCCGAACATTATACCATTGTTGATTTGATACGGAATGATTTAAATTCAGTTGCAAAAAAAGTGAAAGTTAACAGGTTTCGTTATATCGATAAAATAAATACAAATCATAAAAATTTGCTGCAAGTGAGTTCGGAAATCAGCGGCGAATTGCCTGAAAATTATACCGAGCAAATCGGAACGATATTAAGCAAACTTCTGCCGGCAGGTTCAATAACCGGTGCACCGAAAAAAAAGACGGTTGAAATTATAAAAGATGCAGAAATGCACAAAAGGGGATTTTATACCGGTGTTGCCGGTTTCTTCGACGGACAAAATCTTGACAGCTTTGTGATGATACGGTTTATCGAAAAACAAGGTGAAAAATTTGTTTATAAAAGCGGCGGCGGGATAACGGCTTTCAGCAATCTTGAAAATGAATATCGGGAATTAATTGATAAAATTTATATCCCGGAATAATTGATAATTAATAGTGAATAATGAATAATTAATAGTGAATAATGAATAATTAATAGTGAATAATTCATAACTCATAACTCATAATTTATAATTAATTCAACTGATCATTCCCCATTTTTTATTCCTTAAAATCAGAGATTTAAGTTGTCTTACAAGAATTTGATTTTTATCTTCTTTTAATTCAGGGTCGTCCGTTAAAATAGATTCAGCGGCATTTCTGGCGGTTTCCAATATCTTGTAATCTTTGCTTAAATCGGAAAGTTTTAATTCGAACGGAATGCCGCTTTGGCGAGTGCCTTCGGTGTCTCCCGGACCGCGCAATTTCATATCGACTTCGGCAATTTTAAATCCGTCGTTACTTTCAACCATCGTTTGAATACGGGTTTTTGCTTCTTTCGATAATTTATAGGATGTCATTAAAATACAATACGATTGGTCGGCACCTCTGCCCACGCGACCCCTTAACTGGTGAAGTTGCGATAAGCCGAAACGTTCGGCACTTTCAATAATCATAACACTTGCATTCGGTACGTCAACACCCACTTCAATAACGGTTGTTGCAATCATAATTTGTGTGATACCCTTAACGAAAAGTTGCATCGATTTTTCTTTTTCTTCCGGTTTCATTCTTCCGTGCAAAACGCTTACGGCATATTCGGGCGGCGGAAAAGCTCTGCTGATGCTTTCCAATCCGTCTTCCAAATCTTTATAATCGAAATTTTCCGACTCGTAAATTAAAGGATAAACGATGTAAACTTGCCTGCCGGCTTTAATTTGTTCTTTAATGAATTTGAATACGCGTAGTCGTTTTCCGTCATACGAATGAATGGTTTTTACGGGTTTTCTTCCGGGCGGAAGTTCATCGATGACAGAAATTTCCAAATCTCCGTAAACGGTCATAGCCAAAGTTCGCGGGATGGGTGTTGCCGTCATCACAATAACGTGAGGCGGTTGAATGTTTTTGTTCCACATTTTGGCGCGTTGAGCCACACCGAAACGATGTTGTTCGTCAATAACAACAATTCCGAGATTTTTGAAAATGACGGTATCTTCAATTAAAGCGTGCGTTCCGATCAGAATATTGATTTTTCCGATATGCAAATTTTCATGTAATATGCGGCGTTCAGCAGTTTTTGTTGAACCTGTTAAAAGAGCAATTTCTAATCCGGTTCCTTCAAGAAAATCGAAAATTGTTTTAAAGTGTTGCTGAGCTAAAATCTCTGTAGGAGCCATCAAACTTGCCTGATACCCGTTGTCAATTGCAATCAGCATCAACATCAATGCAACCAAAGTTTTTCCGCTGCCTACGTCACCTTGCAACAAACGATTTGCTTGTTTTCCGGAAGCAAAATCTTGGCGAATTTCTTTAATGACGCGTTTTTGTGCATTTGTCAATTCAAAAGGTAACTTTTCTCGGTAAAATTTATTAAAATAATCGCCGACTTTTGAAAAAACGAAACCTTTATATTTTAAACGTCTTCCGAATTTAAGTTTTAATATATTCAGTTGAATGTAAAACAGTTCTTCAAATTTTAATCGATATAGTGCCCGTTTTAATGTTTCGGAATTTTCGGGGAAATGGATATTTAAAATTGCTTCGTGAAAGGATAATAACCGATATTTTTGAACGATATATGCCGGAAGTGTTTCGGGAAGTTTGCCGGTAAGATTTTCAATGATGCCGCCGATAATTTTTCTGAAAACTTTTGAATTGACATTTTTCTTCGTGAGTTTTTCCGTAGAAGGATAAACGGCTTGTAAAGATGAACTGATTTTTTTGTTAAAATCCTCAGGTTTATCTATTTCCGGATGAGCGATATTTATTTTTCTGCCGTAGCGAGCAGGTTTTCCGAAAATAATGTATTCTTTACCTGATGTCAAGTTTTCTTTAATCCATTTAGCACCTTTAAACCAAATCAGTTCAACGGAAGCTGTTCCGTCAGAAAATTCAGCCGTCAAATACGTTTTTCTGCCGCCGCCTTTGGTTTGAAAGTTTGAAATAATGCCTTTTGCCTGAATATTGGGCAAATCTTCGGTGATTTCGGATACTTTATAAAATTTTGTTCTGTCGATGTAACGAAACGGAAAATGATACAGCAGGTCTTTTGCAGTAAAAATATTAAGTTCTTTATTCAATAATTCGGCACGTTTCGGACCTACGCCTTTTAAAAATTGTATGTCTTTTTGAAGTTCTAGCAAGCGATTTAGTTGAAAGTTGAAAGGAGAAAGGAGAAAGTTGAAAGGTAAAAGGTAAAAGTTAAAAGTTAAAAGGTAAAAGTTAAAAGGGTACTTTTTCCTTCGAACTTTTACCTTTTTCCTAAATTAAAATAATCGTTCTTTTTTCAAGACTAAACCTCCGGTTTGTTCCACCCAAACAACAATACTTTGGCCTTTTTTAATTCGGTTTATGAAATGAGGTGCTGCGGCATAAAAACTTTTAATCCCTTCTTTTCGGGCTTTTTCCGGATCGGTCATAAATTCGGCAAATTCTTTCAAACGCGCATAATAGCCGGCTTCGTCAATACCGTAAATTTCATCATTATCACGATGAAAAATATAAGGAACACCGACACTGTCGGTTGTTTGCAGCTTGATGCCGTCATCTTTTGCAACTTCTTCACTGAAAATCATATAGGGCATAACGAGGTTAACTTTTTTTCCGCTTTCAATCACCGAATAATCAAAATTCATTACATAATTTAAGAAATAAATATCGTGTCCTTTAATTTCGATTGATTGCGGATCGGGTAAATAATCATCCAGTTTGTAATCGTAATAAAACACATTTAATTTCGTAATATTATTAACATAATCGACATCTTCGATATTGAGTTTGGCAACGATATAACTTTTATCCAAATTTTTTACGACGGTTTTCAGTTCGCTGATACGTTTTTGATTATTCACATAGTCGTCAATGGTTGTAAAGGCATTTGACAAAC
>JANTGL010000099.1 GCA_024762915.1 Bacteroidales bacterium
ATAACTCTGCCCGTAATATCAAATACTTCAAGATTATAATCATTTTCAACATTAATATTGAAAACACCGTTTGAAGGATTCGGGAAAACTTTGATACTTGCGGAAGAAATGTCATTAATTCCAATAGTCGAAGTTCCGGCAACCGTTACATTATCAACAGCCCAATACCAATTCCATGCATCTAAGTCATCGTAATTAAAACGAATTTGGCAATCATTATTTGCATAAGCAGAAATATCAATAACTTGATGGTCGGGTGCACCCCAAGCTCCAAGATCGACACCTCCGTTACCGAAATCCGCTACAGTTTGCCATGCCGTACCGTCCCATACATCAACGGTAGCTGTTTCATTACTAATCCAATTGTAATATTGATCAAATTCTAAAGTAACCGTTCCCGTACAAGGGATTACAGGAGAAATTAATTCACCTGCAACATGCACTCCCGAACCGGGTGCATCACTATCGATATAAGAGTAACCTGTTCCGTCTAAATTATTACCGGTACCGTCCTCCCAATACCAATCACCCGTTACTGTCCAAGTTGAGGGAATATCAGCCGCAAAAATTTCATAAATCAAATAATCTCCAATTATTAAGGAATTAGAAGTTCCTGTTCCTCCTTCGCCAATTGTATTACTTGCAGTAACTTCATAATAATAATTTCCTGTATTAGCCAGAGTTTCGTTAAAACTTAAACCGGTTTGATCCGTTGAAACCGTAACATCACCGGGTTGTCTTACAATCGTATAAGTTATATTAGAACCGGAAAAATAACCGCCGTGCATTCCTGCAGCAGGTGCATCCCACGTAAGTGCAGCATCCATATCAGTTGCTGTAAGCACAACATTTCCGGGAGCAACAGGTACATCTTCTCCTACCCAAACAGAAACGGATGTAGGCATTCCTTCACCTGCAGAATTTGTTCCGACTACTTTAAAAGAATGCATTCCTGCACTTGAAACAGTAGCAATATATGAATCTGCACCTCCTATTGTCGGTGAATTATTTGTATAAGCAGCTGTAGCACTACCGTCAATATAAACATCAACACTTGTTAATTCTGTTAAAGTATTACCTGCAAAATCTAAAGAAGGATTAGTCCAACTTAAATCAACCGTTAAAGCACCGCTTGCATCAGGTGTTGCAACATAATTTGAAACAGCAGCCGGTGCACCGTTCTCAACAGGATAATTACAAACTACAAAAGTGGCATGTTGATTACCTCCCATATCTGCTATTTGAGTAAATGCACCTGTACTTATATCATAAGTTCCATAAGTGTACTGATCACCACAATTAACAGTATATAACATACCTGATACATAATCAAAAGAAACATCTTGTCCGTAGTTTAGTCCTAACCCTGTTGAACCTATAACCGTTGTAGCACCGGTTGCGGGATCAATTTGATATAAATTTTCATCATCTATAGCAGGTCCGTACAAATAACCGTCATCAGCAAAATCCATTGCAATTAACATCCCTGTGCCTGCACCTATTTCAGTTAAAACATATGTTCCCATATCCAAAGTACATAGATGAGGTAGATTACCGGCATCTAAAATCAAAGCATACATTGTTGAAGATCCCCAATCATAAGCTAATCCCGTCGGAGTACCTGAATAACCTGTTAAAGTTCCTAGAGAAGTTGTCGTTCCGTCGTCAGGATTAACCGAATAAAATCCCAAATTTGCATCTACTCTGTATACAACACCGTCAGCAAATTCTTCAGCCATCGGAAAAGGATCCGTAACCAAAGTACCTGTTTGTGAAAGTGTTCCGTCACTTAATGCAATACTGTTATAAGTATCTGAAGATGCATTTCCTGTATAAGCCACTTGATCGACTTTAGGAATAAAACCGGAGTTTTGTTTAACATACTTCCTTTCAGGAGCTTTTCCGAAATCTTGTGCATTAACAGAAAAAGCAAATAACATAATTAAAACAATTGTAAATAATTTTTTCATAACTTAAATAATTTTAGTGAATAACAGTTAAATTTAATTACCCAAAGATAAATAAAATAAAAATAAAAATAAAAAAAAGAGGAGTAAAACTCCTCTTTTTTTACTTAATAAAAGAAAATTATTTATCGAACAATTACTTTTTGAGTATAAGATCCTTTTTCATTAGAAAAACGCAAGAAATAAACACCTGCCGTATTTAACTCAATGCTTGTATTTCCGGTTAAAGTTCTTGTATTAATAACTCTACCCGTAATATCAAATACTTCAAGATTATAATCATTTTCAACATTAATATTGAAAACACCGTTTGAAGGATTCGGGAAAACTTTTATTCCGTCAGAAGAAATTTCATTTATCCCGACATGATTAAAAATATCACCAAAATAGTCATTTAAAACAAGATCTGCATCTGCGACAGTAAATGCCCTGTTATCACCGCCGTCCCATTCACCGTTGCTCCATCCGGCATTTTTGAAATATTTATATTCATAATCACCGGAAGCAAGATGAATTGAAACAGTATAGATACCGTCACCGTCATCATCTGTCATAAACAGATTAGGATTAGAACCGGGACCTGACCAACCGGCCATACTACCCGTTACACTTAATGTATCTGTTCCCGCAACAAAATAACCGCTGGTAATTGAATCATTAATATTGCAATTAAATGTAACAGTATAAGGTTGCATATTAAGTATAACATCAACATCCACAGCAGCATCAACAACTGTAAAATCAGTAGTATCATTAACATAGCTTAATAAACCTGTAACTGCCTGATAATTTCCGCTTACTAAATAAATAGCTGCTTGACCGCTTGCATTAGTTGTTAAATCTGATCCATCTATATTTACGTTTGCATTTTCAAGCGGATTAGTACCGTCTGTTACCGTAAAAGTAACTGTTTGTAGTATCGGTCCGTCACCATATAATTCAAAATCACTCACCTCAAAATACCACATGTAATCAGCTTCATATCCGAAACGTACTTGAAAATCTGCGTTACCTGCTGCATAAGCCGTAACATCTATGGACTCAGGTTGAGGACCATTATCAGGAGAATCTGTATGGTAACTTTTTAACCAAACCCAATCAGTACCGTCAAAAACTTCAACATAACCGCTATCCGGTTCGCCTGTTGAATATTTTTGAAAGTTATAATTGTAATTTAATACTATATTAGTACTAGAGCTACAATCAAAAACCGGAGAAGCTAATGTTCCGTCTTCCAGTCCACCGGAGTTATCACTGTCAATAATGGCACATCCTTGTCCGTAACCGTGAGATGTTCCGTCATCCCAAAACCAACCGTCACCGGAGTTTGTTGTTACTGTCCAAGTTAACGGAATTTCAGTTGAAAATGACTCAGAAAAAAACGGCTGAGCATTCATTGTAAAAACAACAAACATTGCTAAAACAATAGTTAGTAAACTTTTTTTCATAACTTAAAAATTTAGTGAATAAATAAAATTAATTTAACAAGATGTAAATATAAAACAATTTATTAATGAAAACAAAAAGTTTCTTACTATTTTTCCGAAAATTTAAAGCATTCTTATAATTTTGTTTTTAGAATAACACTGACAAATATTTAATTTATGACTGATTTTCAATACATTAATAATATTTTTAATAAAAATATTACGTCTGATGATATTAATAAACTATTTAATGAAGTTGACAAACTTTTAAAATCAAATAAAAGAGATACCGAATTGCTGCACTTTATAAACGAAAGCAGAAAACCGGAATTTTTGGCAAAACTTTCAACACAAGAACTTAAGAATAAATGGATTAATCTTATTTTTGAAAGCTTAAAAAAAACCGATTACGGTTTAAAAAGCATGTCGGAACAACGCGTGCTCGAACATCCGGATAAGATTTTATTTAAAGGAAAAACAAAATCAAAACCGTTTGAATGGACTTATAAACAAGTTCAAAATTATTCTAAAGCAATTGCAGCATTTTTATACTCTTTAAATCCGGATAATCCGCGTACGGCAATTTATACTCAAAACAGTCTTGAAGGAGCAATTTGTGATTTGGCCTGTCTTTCGTATGATATTTTTAACACACCGCTTAACATTCATTTTAATGAAAAAATACTAAGTTATATCTTCAATTTATTAGATATTAACATTGTTATTACCGATACTCCCGAACGTTTAAAAATAATAAGTTCCGTAAAAAAATTATATAAAAAAGATTTAATTGTAATTGTAACCGAAGCCAATTCTGCTGAATATACGGATGCCGATTATTATTTGAATAAAGAGAGTAAAAAGATTTCACTGACAAAAGCCGAAGAAATTCTTGCAAAAAGGAAAAGGAAACCTTTAAACCAAGTCGCTACAACCATGTTTACTTCCGGTAGTACCGGTATGCCGAAGGGCGTTTCATTTTCAATGTATAACATTATCAGTAAGCGATTTGCCAGAGCTTTAGCGCTTCCTCAAGTCGGCAAGGAAGAAAAAATGATTTGCTATCTTCCGCTTTTTCACACTTTCGGACGTTATTTGGAATTAACCGGAAGTATTTTTTGGGGCGGCACATACATTTTTGCGGGAAATACGTCTTCCGATACCTTATTATCTTTATTTCCGAAAGAAAATCCTACGGGTTTTATAAGTGTTCCGGTTCGTTGGATGCAAATTTATGAAGCTTGTATCAATTCATTTGACGGAACCGAAACTAAAAAAGAACAGGATAATAAAATACGTAAAATTACCGGGGAAAACCTACATTGGGGACTTTCTGCCGCCGGATATTTGGATCCGAAAATTTTTCGTTTTTTTCATAAACACGGAATTACGTTGAACAGCGGATTCGGAATGACGGAAGCAACCGGCGGAATTACGATGACACCTTCTGATGAATACATACAAAACTCTACCGGAATACCTTTGCCCGGGACCGAAACACGCCTGAAAAAAACCGGAGAATTGGAAATAAAAGGACACTATATTGCAAAATATCTTGAAGATGCCGGACCCGAAGACCTCATACCCTATCCTGAAAATGACGATTATTGGTTATCTACGGGTGATATATTCAGAATAGATAAAAAAGGTCATCATGAAATCATAGACAGAGTAAAAGATATATATAAAAACAATAAAGGCCAGACGGTTTCTCCTCTTATAATTGAAAAAAAATTCGCCGGCGTCCCGGGAATTAAACAAACATTTTTAGTCGGTGACGGAAAACCTTATAATGTCTTATTAATTGTTCCGAATAAAGAAGATTCTGTTATAAATAATACGGTTAAAAAGGAAAATATTACGGAATATTTTCATCAAATAATAATGACTGCAAATAAGGATTTAGCTCCCTATGAACGCGTTATTAATTTCAGTATTCTTGACAGAGATTTCTCAAAAGAAAAAGGAGAATTAACACCGAAAGGGTCTTTTAAAAGGAAAAAAATTGTACAAAATTTTGCCGATTTGATAAAAGAATTATACAAATCAAATCACATCACCATTCACTATAAGAATTTCAATATCATTATTCCGAGATGGTTTTACAGAGATTTGGGAATTTTGGAAACGGATATTATTAAGACAAAAAACGGGCTTTATAACAAACCCGGGAAAAAACATTTGCGCATTACGGATACAAAAAAAGAAAATGTCTATACAATCGGAGATTTAAATTATACCGTTTATAATAAATCTATTGATTTAGGAAGATTAATCAGGCAACCGAAACTTTGGATCGGGAATCCTGAATTAATTAATTTTTCACCCTGTAAAGAAAGTTATGATATTCCTTTCAAAAATTTCGCTCATCAAATATGTCTTCCCGAAGAAAATGCAAGAATCTATAAACCTTCTGACATTTCACATCTTCCTGCTATGAATGATTTTGATTTGGTTTTAATAAATCAATTAGTATCCCTCGCCTTATATTCCGATATTCCTAAAGCAAAAGAGAGTTTACTGCAAATAGAACAAATATTTCCCCAATATGAAAAAAACAAAGCGGAGATTATTCGCAGAAGATTAGAAGCACTTGCTTGCCATCAAAATGAAACTGTCAGAATCGAAGCATACAGAATTTTGTTAGCGAAAGATCCCGAACCGAATTTTGCCGAACTTTTGCCTGCATTTATTAATTCAGGAAAAACGTTTTTAAATGAAACCAGTATTAATGCTTTGGCAAAAACATCTTTTTCATTAAGACAATTGGATATTTTCAGAAAACGGATGTATCAATATCGAACAAATTTAAATTGGCCTGCCGGAAAGAATACAATTAAACAATTCGATAATATTTTTAAACTTTTATTAAAATTCGGGATTAATCATCCGAAATATTACAAATCTTTACGTGCAGAATTTGCTTCTTGGATTTTATTAAAAAAAGAACCTGTTTTATCAAGAAAAGCAAAAAAATATTTTTTTGAACTTTATGACAATTTTGAACACTTTGTTAAGAAAAAATCCCTTAAAATTACGGAAAATCAATGGGCTCTTAAGCTTGTTTTTGATGACGGTATTACGGAAAACGACAAAAAAGAACTGATCGAAAAATTGGCCGGAAGTTACACATTAAAACAAGCGATTTATCTCCTGTACGATGATTTTAATTTTGAATTTAAGAATGTTCCGGAAAACGGTATTTGGGTATCCCGAATAAAAAGTTATCGAAACACGAAACATTACAGGATGAGTATCAATACAATAAAAGGCAAACATTATAACTTGCATATTTCAATAGACAATGAATTAAAAACGAGTCAAGGTTTAGAAACCATCTTTCGCCAAATTGCTCTCGGCGGTTATCCGTTTGATTTACCGGTCGTTGCACGTTTCGGTTGCAGTAATCCGTCGGAAAAAATTACGATTTCCACATATTTAAGTATGCTGACAGCTTGGGATAAAATTAGAACCATTGCAGAAGTTCAAGCGTCCGGTCATGTTGAACAAGCAAACACTTGGCGCAAAATATACATTCGATCTGTCAGTGCATTTTATAAAGCATGGGATTACAGCGGCAGAGAAATATTACCTGGGTTTATTTCTCCCAATAATGTAGCACTTCCTGAAAATGATTTTTCTGACAATGCATTAATTATTTCATTATCAGGTCGAAGATATATCAATGACGTCAAAACTTTATTTTCTGCAATTTATCAGAATTATTACCGACAAGTTACGGCACATTACCCTATTTTAAAACGTTTTTTAAAAACCAGATGGATTTTCCATGCTTGTATTGAAGCTTTCGGAAAAGAAACAGGATTGGAAATATTAAAAAAACTTTTAAATGAATTAAATTCTGTTCAACAACTGAGTAATAACGAAAAAGAATTGAAAGAAACTTTAATTAATTATTTTCAAACCTATAAAAATCGTGAATATTTACCGCTTGCATTATTTAATGCCGTTGACAGATATTTAGGTTGGAATAATAAAAATTCAGGAGCAAGTTCTGCTGCCAAACATCAAACCATCTCGGAACTGTATGATTTATATGCTTTAAAAAAATACCCGGAAATTATCAGATATCGGTTATACAGAGATACTTATTTTAAGGATGCTGAAAAAAATGTTACCGAGATTTTTGATGCTTTGTTAAATAAAATGACCGACAATAAAAACCTTCTTCCGATTCAATTAGTTGAACTCTCTGATTTACAGGCCACTCTTAAAACTAAAACGGATAAAAACATTTTCGATAAAATGGTATTCCCGGATATTAAACGAAAACAAAATATTAACATCCTGACCGTCGGAAAAAAAGAAGAAGAGCATGTCATTGTTAAATCCGTACTGAAGGATAAAGATAAAATAGAATATACCATGCGCGAACCGCTTGAAGCATTTGAAGTGGGCCAATTGTATAAATTATTTTTTAAAGAAAATTATCCGAAAGAAATTTCAAAACCCGACAAACATTTTATCATATTGGATTCTAACGAATTACTGATTGGCGGTTTGTGTTATAAAGAACTGGAAAAGGATGTTGTATTGATTGACGGGATGGCCGTGACTTCCACTTTACACGGAAAAGGTATCGGATCTGCCATGATGGAAGATTTTTTTACGCGAATGAAAGTAAAAGGGAAAAAAATTATTAAAGCACATTTTTTATTCGGAAATTATTATTTAAAACACAATTTTGTTATTGATAAAAAGTGGGGTGCTTTGGTTAAGGAGTTATAAGTTGAAAGTTGAAAGGTAAAAGGTATAAAGTTGAGAGTAATAAAAAAGTAAAAAGTAAAAGTCCGACACTATTTGCCGGACTTTTTTTTGATTTTAAATTTATAATTAATTTATCTTAAAAGTGTCACACTGCCGTATTTCTTATCCGGATGCCCGTTTTTATAAACAACCGAGACTTTCCACACATAGACATCTTGCGGAGCCATAACACCGTTAACATATCCGTCCCATCCTTGACAGAGATCAGTACTTGTAAAGATTTTTTCACCCCAACGGTTATAAATCTCAAGTTGATAATCCGTAATCCCGTATGCTTTCGGATAAAATACATCATTTAAATTATCTTTATCAACAATATATTTATCCCCGCAAGGATACACACCGCCGTTACCTCCGTTAGGATTCGGCGTAAATGCCGTCGGGAATTCTATCAATCCGGAATCCTGAACAATGATGGCATCTCTGATTTTTGCAGAATCGAAACAATCATGATCACTCCAAACAAATAAAGTAATATCATAAACGCCCGGAGATGCATATAAATGTTGCGGATTTTCTTCGGCAATTTCCGGATTTGTTTCCAAAGTAGATTCATCACCGAAATCCCAAATAAATCGACTGCCGTAATCCGAATAATTATAACAAGATAATAATTGTTCAGGCAACATAACCAGTCT
>JANTGL010000100.1 GCA_024762915.1 Bacteroidales bacterium
AAAAAAGGTGCAGCATCAACAAAAGAAATGGCGGATGCCGTAATTGCTAAACTTTAAATTCGTGTTATGACAGAAGACGTAAAAAAACTTTGGGGCGAAGAACTTGCTTGGATAAAAGACGATAAACTTCGTGAAGTTACGGCAAAAACCTGGGAATTAGCTTTGGAAAGAAGTGTATTGACCGTTGAGGATTTACAACGCATTCCTTTTACTTTGCTTGTACCGACAAAAGTCACTTTTATGGAGCATAAAACATCGGTCGTGCATATAGCAAAAGATGCCGGCGAGCAAATTAATAAATTTTATCACGGCGAACTTCCGGTTAACAGTGATGTTCTGATTGCCGGTGCCATTCTTGCCGATGTGGGTAAACTTCTCGAATATGTTCTTGATGAAAACGGAAATGCCGTTCAAGGCACTTACGGTAAATATTTGCGACATCCTTTTTCCGGTGTTTCAATTGCAGAAGAATGCGATGTTTCGGCAGAAGTTTGTCATATCATTGCCACTCATGCAGGCGAAGGAAATATGGTCAAGCGAAGCACGGAAGCTTACATCGTGCATCATGCCGATTTTATGACTTTCTTGCCGTTTAAAGAGCGATTGAAAATATAATTTAACTTGTTTCGGACAGTTATTTTAACCACAAAGAACACGAAGTTTTTCACAAGGGACACAAAGAAGTTTGCAAACTTTGTGTTTTCTTCGTGTTCTTAGTGTTTGTAAAGATTTTACGATACTTTTTTCAAAACAAAAACAATATTTGAAGTAAATTTTGTTTCATCAATAATATGAACTTCAAAATTATAATCCGAAACAATTTTAAGTATTTCACTTTTTGAAGTAAAATGTAACTTCTCAAATTCTGTTTTGTTAAATTTCAGTAATTTGACAGAGAAAAACTCACTTAATTTCGTTCCTTTGTGCTTCTTTTTCATTTCCGAATTTCCGTCACGAATAATAATTTTACCGCCGGGTTTTAGTTGATTTATACATTTAATAATCAATTCTTTCTGTTTATCTTTCGGCATATAATGCAGGACATCGTTTATTACAAAAGCATCGCTTATCGGAAAATTTACTTCAAGTACGTCGGCACAAATAAAATTTAACCTGTCGTTTTTTGAAATGTTGTGATTTGCCGTATTGATTTTATCGCAATCATAATCAATTCCTGTAAGACTTCTGTTTTTTGAACAAAAACTCAACATATAAGGTAAATATCCGTATCCGGTGCCGATATCCGTTATATGTCCTTTTTGCGGAAGAATATTGTTAAAAAATTCGTAATTCTTTTCGATTTTGGTTTTTATTCGTGTATAGTGTTCCGTAACGGGACCTTTGTATATGTAATTTGCAATCAGTTTTTGCCTGAAATATGCCGGTGTTTCATATTTTTTTCTTATTTTTTGATATTCGAGGGTCATAAATTGACGAATATTTTTTGCCTGTTCTCTGCTTGTTTTTCCGTAATCATCAATAGAAATGCGTTCTAAAACAGTAATGCTTATTTGCCCGCTTTTTAAAAAGGGTTCACCTTTCGGTATACAATCACCGGCACCTTGAATGATAATCGGTAAAATGTCAATTTCAAGTTCTTTTGCATATTCAAAAGCTCCTTTATGAAATCGTTTGATTTCCATATCAGCAGAACGACTGCCTTCAGGATAAATTAAAATCGAATAACCTTGTTTCACTTTTTCTTTCAAAAGATTAAGATTTTTTTCAAAACCGGATGAAGTAGGGTAGTAATCGGCAAATTTTACGATACGTCCGTAAAAAATATTTTTCTGAACCCAGTCGTTGGTTAATATTAAAATTTTCGAATGCAGCATCAAAATCAGCGGAATATCTATGTGAGATTGATGATTTGAAATAATAACCGCCGGTTTTTTAAAGTCTTCATTAAAAGGATTATTAATGATTTTTTTTACGTTCAGCGGAATATAAGCAATCATTTTTGAAGTCAGAAAAAGCCAATAATGAAAAATTTTCTTTTTGTTTTTTCTTCCGAAAGGTATAAGAGATAAAATTCCCCAAAGTAAAAGAGTTATGATTGAACCGATTACAAAAATTAAAAATACAAGAATACCGAAAAATAAATCTTTGAATGTAACCGGAGCACTTCGCTTTTTGCCTTGTTGTCTGATAAGGAAATTAAACAAGACAGGTTGTAAAGTATAAGTTACAAAAATAACGGATAATATTCCGATAACCGACAAAAATGCAATGGAACGCATGGCCGGATGTTTTGCAAAAATAAGAACACCGATTGCCGTAATCGTGGTAATTGCCGATAACAAAACAGAGGTTTTATAGGACGGTAAATTATCTGCTCCGTAGCGGTATTTTTGCAACAAACCCTGTGACATAAAAATACTGTAATCAATTCCCAAACCGAAAATAAATGTTGAAATGATAATGTTAAAAATCGTAAATTTAAAATCGAAAAGCCACATAAAGCTTAAGGTCCATAACCAACTGATTAACATTGGAATAAATGTTATTAAAGCCAGCTCTATACGTCCGAACCAAAGCAAAAGAAGGACAAAAACGACAAGTAAAGAAATCTTTACAAGTTCGTTAAAATCTTTTTTGAGGATAAGTACAATTTTATCCGTAATGTATTTTTTATCAACAATATAGATATTCTTATTATGTGAAATTTTTTCGTATACTTTTTCTTTATTTTCCTGTTTTAATTTTAACAGTGTAACAATGCTTGTTAAATCTTTATTTTCGGTAATTAAATCTTGTCCCAAAAGTTTTATTAACAGTTGTTTATCATCTGAATTTAAAGGTTTGAAATTTTTATTCAGAAGACGATAAAAATCGGAAAATGCACTTTCTTTAAAGCCGTATTTTTTACCTGCTTTTATGATTTCTTGTTTTACGCTGTCAATGTCCTTTTCTTTGAAATAATTGTTCCAACGATTAATTCTGATTTTTTGCAAACTGTCGGATACGATGAAATAACTAACTGTACTATAATTCTTTACAATTTCGTTTTTGTGAAGTTGTTTAATATCTTCACTTAAAAGGTCATTTTTCCTAAGTGCATCATCAAGCGTTTTGCCGGTTACGACGAGATACATTTTTCGTAAGGCATCATTTGAAATTTCGGACAGATGTTTTTCGGCTTCTTTTATTTCAGGCGACATATAATTCATTTTATCCATATCGCTTTCAAATTTTGCTTTATGAAAGGTAAATAAACTTGCAACAGTAATTATCAATACGATAATAATCAAATACTTATTATTATGAAACGGAATTGCCGTAAATTTTTCAATTCGGTTATATTGCTTTTTTTCGGTTGTTTTTTTATTTTTTTTCAGAAAATGCGGAAGAACAATAAGAGCAAATAAAGCCGCAGCCAAAACACTGATGCCGGCAAACAATCCCAAATCTTTTAACGCATCGGAACGAACGAACAAAAGGCAGAAAAATGCCGCCGCCGTAGTAATGCTGCTCATTAAAATCGGTAGTGAAATATCTTTAAAAATATGTTCGGCTCTGTTTTTACTTCTGAAATGCGTAAAAATATGCAGAGAGTAATCAATTGATATTCCGACTAATACCGAACCAATCCCTAAAGAGACAGCAGAAATTTCGCCCTTTAAAAGATATAAAATCGCAATTGAGACCGCAGCACCGAAAGCCGCCGGCAAAAAAATAATAAAAAAAATGTCGAAACGTCTGTAGAATAACGACAAAAATAAAAACAGCACAAAAACGGCAATACTGACGGTTAAAATAATATCATTCTTAATGCGTTCGGCATTTCCGACCGAAATAACGGGAGCACCGAAAATTTCAACTTTAAAATCAGGCATTTCTGATTTCAAATCTGTAATTGTTTTATTAATTCCGTCAATCAAAAGCTTGTTTTTGCCTGTTTGGTCATTCGGATATTTTGAAGTGATAAACAGAAAAAGGTGTTTTTTATCTTTTGTAAAAATATGATTATCATAAACTTCATAACTGTTATCAAGCTGAAGATTTTGTAAACGTTTTAAAGCAAGCGGAGTGATACTTAGAGGATCTTTTTTAATAAATTTTTTCGTAACCAAACTTGCAGGCGAAATCAGTGTTCTGAAATCGGCGGCAAGTGTTTTGTCCAAATCTTCTTCAGTAAGTAAAGTATCTAATTTTTTATAATCATTTTCGGTCAAAAAAACGGGTAAATTATGATAAAAAACATCGTATAATTCACTCATCATTTGATTGTCAATCGTATTCTTAATTTCAACAATATGCTCGGAATAATTTTTTTGAAGTTTGTGTGTTAAAGAATCCGAAAAAGCAGCTAAATTTTCAGGATTTACATCTGCTAAACTATCTGTATATGAAATATTAACAATAATTTTATCATTTAATTTAACTTGTTTATTAGCAAAATTAAATCGTTTTAGTTCATCATCAACGGGTATCATTTTCGAGATATCTTCCGAAGTGTGAATTTTTAATGCCGTGTATATTGCAAGCGTAAAAATCCCTGAAACAATCAGCAGTAAAAGTAATTTTCTGTTTTTAAAATAGTTGTATAATGAGATGAACATATCGGGAATTGAATTTTAGTGTATTTTTAGTTTGATTAGATTATAATGTGCAGTTACAGGATACAGGGTAGAAGTTGCAGGGTGCAAGGTGCAAGTTATGTTTTCCAATTTTTTTCAACGTATTGGATATACTTATTTATCTTTTTGCTTAATTTTTCATATTTTAATATTAATTCAGTTATCGGATTTTCTTTAAAATGTATTTGGTTGATCATATTTAATTGGGAAATTGTTTCATCGCAAGAAGCGTGAGAAAAAATTAAAAATCGAATAAATTCCGCTTTATATCGTCTTCTTCCGAAACCTTCCGCAATATTATCTTTTATGCTTTTTGAAGAACGTCTGATTTGACTTCCTTGTTCATAAAGTTCATATTTAGGTAAATTCATCGTTAAATTATGTACTTCTAAAGCTAAAGAAAATGCCGTGTTATAAATATCTAAATCTCTGTAACTATTCATAATCAAAAATGTTTAATAATGGGCTCCCCAGTACCCTGCATCCTGCACCCTGCATCCTTTAACCTGCACCTTGTATCCTGCATCCTGCTAAAATCCTTCCGTATGCTCAAGTTCAACATTAATATCATAATTATTTCTTAAATAGTCAGCCGTTTTTTCTGCAAAAAATACCGAACGATGCTGACCGCCGGTACAACCGAAATTTACGGACAGATTTTTAAACCCTCTTGATTGATAATTTTTTACCGCTGCTGATATAATTTGAGAAATTGATTTAAAAAAATGGTGAACTTCATCTGTATTTTCAAGAAAATCAATAACTTCTTGGTCTTTTCCGCAAAGTTCTTTGTATTCTTCAATTCTTCCGGGGTTATTTATAAACCGACAATCAAAAACAAAACCGCCGCCGTTTCCTGAATTATCTTCAGGAATACCTTTTTTATATGAGAAACTGCTGACTTTAATCGTTAATTTTTTACCGGAAATATTTTTAAGCTTTTTTGAATTGGTAACAGATTTTAAAACTCTTCTTAATTCAGGAATTTCAATCGGGATTTCTTCTTTATCAAGAACTGAATTTAAATTTTTTATTGCAAAAGGAATACTGTCCAGAAAATGTTTTTTTCGTTCGAAAAAACCTCGGTAGCCGTATGCTCCCATAGCTTGCATAATTCTTACAAGAACATAGGCATAATAATGTTTGTCGAAATCAGAAACATCAATTTTATATGCTTGTTGTAACCGGTTTAAGTAATGTGTTTTTATTTCTTCTCTGATATTTTCCGGAATATTTGCTTTTGCATCATACAGCTGAGATGCTAAGTCATAATGCAAAGCACCTTTTCTTCCGCCCTGATAATCAATAAAATATATTCTATCATTATGAAGCATAATGTTCCTTGACTGAAAATCTCTGTAAAGGAAGAAATTGCAATCAGCTTTTAAAAGATATTCTGAAAATGAATTAAAATCGTCTTCTAAAAGTTGTTCATCAAATAAGATATCCGTAAACTTTAAAAAATTGTATTTAAAATAGTTTAAATCCCACATGATGGATTGCTTGTCAAATGCTTTCCTCGGATAACAAATTGAATAATCCACTTTTTTACTGACTTTAATTTGAAGTTCAGCAAGTTTTTCAACGACGTTTTTATATAAATTGATTAACTCTTCAGGGAATTCATTACTTTTTCTGACTTTCAACAGTCTGTTAAAAAGTGTTTCATCGCCCAAGTCTTCTTGTAAATAAACATCATTATTTAAATCTTCGGCATATATTTCAGGAACATTTATTCCGTTTTTTATAAAAATATCGGATAAATACAAGAATGCGGCATTTTCTTTTTTATCGCTGTTATATGCTGCAATTACTGAACGAATATCATTTTTTACCCTGAAATACAGTCTGGAAGAACCAGAAGGCGGGAGTTGATACATTTCCTTAATTTCTTCTTTAAATGTTTTTTTAAAGAGATTTTTAATATTCTCGGAGATATTATTTTGCATGTTTAAAATTTAAAACCTCAAAAATAAAAAAAGAGAGACAATTGTGCCCCTCTTTTAAGAAAAAACATTTTCAGATAATTATTTTACAACTGTAGATGCTTCATTTTGAACAATTACGTCAAAAGTGATATAATCTGTATCCGGGTCATAATAATTACCGTTATTGTTACCATCAACTAAAGAGTTTACTTTAATTAACCCTTTTTTACCGTTTGACAGTTGAAACGCAATAATAGAACCTATGTCAAATGCACCGGTACCGTCAGATAATTCTCCGACATTCGAACCGGCAGAAGTCATATCAATTGTTGAAATATTTACATCACTGTTAATGGAACTCCAGTCTCCTAAATCAGAAAGTTCTGTACCCTCTAATATTTTAAAATGAGTTGTATTATCTCCTGAGAGTGCATCTCCGCCATGTGTATATTGAGTTGATACATTTGCAGAAACAAAGTGCGGTGCATTAGACTGACTCTTAGTATACCGACCGTTATAATACATAATATCAATTGTAGCTTCGTTTCCTTGGGCAGTTGACCAAGAATAAGTAGAGAAATCAGGTGTTAAAGAGGAAAATCTTGGATTAACCCCGGTATGATCTGAAGGAGCAGGATAAAGTTGAATGGCTGAAGTAGTTTTAACAACAGTGGTATCATGAACATCCACCGTTATTGTAACAGAACCTTTACCGATTTTATCGTTTTTATCCGTCACTTGTACTTCAAAAGTAAATGTTTCAGTCACTTGATCACCGGGAATACTCATACTGAAATGCGTTGTTGTATCCGTATCAAATCCGCTTGTTATTGCATCACCGAATGAGACATCATCTTTAAAATAAATAATTTGTTTAATTTCTCCGGCTGCATAAATATCTCCGGCAATTGCAACATCAGAATTTGCAATAACAGTTTGATTTCCGGTATCTTCACCGAAAGTTATAGTTGGAGCTGCAAAATCAGATGTGTCAGGATTACAACTAGTCATAAATGCCGTTGCAAATGCAATTACGGCAATAATTAATACATTAATTTTTTTCATAATATTCATAATTTAGTTAATAAAAATTAAAATTTTCAATTCATAAAACGCTTAAAGCATAATATGATTGTGCAAATTTACGAAAAAATGTTAATAAATCTTAAAATTCAGTTTACTTATTAAATAAAATATTAAAGTATCTTGATATTCAATATTATCTGTTATAATTTTTTTAAAATAATTCCTAAAACACAGCAGAAAATTTGCTTTTTTGAAATTAATTTGTATAAAATGCAACATTTTAACTAAAAAATTCGTATATTTCAGAACTGTAGAGATAAAATTAAAAAAACAAAGACTTATATGAGGCAATTAAAAATAAGTAAATCCATTACAAACAGAGATAGTGAATCTCTTGATAAATATTTACAAGATATAGGAAGAGTAGACTTATTAACCGTTGATGAAGAGGTTTCTTTAGCTCAACGCATTAAAAAAGGAGATCAAGAAGCATTGGAAAAATTGACTGAAGCCAATCTTCGATTTGTTGTTTCTGTTGCCAAACAATATCAACATCAAGGATTGAGTTTGCCCGATTTAATTAATGAAGGGAATCTCGGTTTAATGAAAGCGGCAAAAAAGTTTGATGAAACCAGAGGTTTTAAATTTATTTCCTATGCCGTTTGGTGGATTCGTCAATCCATTTTACAAGCATTGGCAGAGCAATCCCGAATTGTACGACTTCCGCTTAATCAAGTGGGTGCCGTTAATAAAATATATCGTTATTTTGCTGAATTTCAACAAATCTATAACAGAGAACCTACAAATCTTGAGATTTCCGAAGAACTTGATATTACAACAAAAAAGATTGATCAGGTTTTAAAAGCCGCCGGGAAACATATGTCCATGGATGCTCCTTTAACAACAGATTCCGACAGCAACAGCTTGGTTGATATTATGGAAAATGAAGGAATTGATCCTTCTGATAATATGTTGATGAAAGAGTCTTTGTTAAAAGAAATTGAACGTGCATTATCAACGCTTCCGGAACGTGAAGCCATTATTATAAAGCATTTTTTCGGTGTAAACGGAGAGGAATTGTCTTTGAGAGAAATAGGTGAGGAACTTGGTTTAACCAGAGAACGCGTTCGTCAACTGAAAGAACGTGCACTTCGAAAATTACGAAAATCTTCCAGAAGTAAACATTTGAAAACTTTTTTAGGTTAGTTTCTGTATTAATTTATCTGATACGATCGGCAGCTTTTACCAATAATTCATCTCTGCGAACGGC
>JANTGL010000101.1 GCA_024762915.1 Bacteroidales bacterium
TTTTTAAGAACAAAAATGGACTTATTAATTTTGGAAAATTTTGTCGTAAAAAGATAAAAACATTAAGATTCTATTCTTTCTAAAAAGGAATTGATAATCAAAAATATCAATTTCTTTTTTTATTTTTACGGTATGAAATTCTCAATAATAACAGCAACATACAACAGTCAAGATACAATAAAAGATGCAATAATTTCTGTTGCTTCTCAAACATATCAAAATATTGAGCATATTATAATTGACGGAGCATCAAGCGATAAAACACTTTCAATTATAAATGAGAATTCAGAAATAAATACAAAAATAATAAGCGAACCCGATAAGGGAATTTACGATGCCCTGAATAAAGGCATTAAAAATGCAATCGGAGATGTTATCGTATTTCTTCATGCCGATGATATTTTTGCTGAAAATACAATTATTGAAAAAGCGGCAAAACTTTTCAGCGAAAAGCAAACAGACAGTATCTTCGGTGATTTGCAATATGTCTCAAAAGATGATACGAATAAAATAATTCGTTATTGGAAATCCGGAGAATTTACATTTTCTAAATTGAAAAAAGGATGGATGCCGCCGCACCCGACATTTTTTGTGAAAAAAGAAATTTATAATAAATACGGATTATTTGATACAAATTTCAGGATTGCTGCTGATTATGATATGATTCTTCGATTTCTCGGGAAATATAAAATTTCTGCTGCTTATCTTCCTGAAGTAATGATTAAAATGCGCATCGGCGGTGAAAGTAATAAAAGCATCAAAAATATTTTGTGGAAGATGAAAGAAGATGTAAAAGCATTAAAGAAGAATGGTTTCGGCGGTTGGAGTACGGTTTTTATGAAAAACTTCAGTAAGATACCTCAACTTTTTAAAAAGTAATTTATGTAGATTGTAATTTGGATTTCCAATTTACATAAACTATATTTGCAGTATGATAAACAGGATTATATCAAAAGAAATATTAAGACTTTCAAAGAAATTGCCTGTTGTAACTATTACCGGACCGCGCCAATCCGGAAAAACAACATTAGTAAAGCAAATTTTTAAAGAGTATATATATATAAACCTTGAAGATGCAGAAATAAGAGATTTTGCGAAACAAGATATAGTAGGGTTTTTCCAAAAATATAACAATAAAATTATTATTGATGAAGCTCAAAATGTTCCGGAAATATTCTCACAAATACAAGTTATTGTTGATAATTCAAAAGAAAAAGGTCAATTTATTCTTACAGGTTCGCAAAATTTCTTATTATCAGAAAAAATATCACAAAGTTTGGCAGGTCGAACGGCAATATTTAATTTGTTACCTTTTTCGGTAAATGAATTAAAAGAGATAAAGGATCATAACAATAAATACGAATCGTATATTCAAAAAGGATTGTATCCGCGCCTGTATGATGAAAATTTAGAACCGAAAGATTGGTTACCCGATTATATTAACACATATATTGAAAGAGATGTAAGAAAAATAATTAATGTGTCTGATTTAAACAGGTTTAGAGTATTTTTAAAAATCTGTGCAGGACATACGGGGCAGATAATAAATCTGAGTAAAATAGGGAATGAAGTCGGAATATCACATAATACGGCACAAAAGTGGCTGTCGATTTTAGAAACAAGTTTTATCATTTTTTTATTACCGCCGTATTATAAAAATTTCAATAAAAGAATTATTAAATCACCGAAACTGTATTTTTATGATACCGGATTAGCTTGTTCTTTGATGAATATTAAAAATGTAGAACAACTGGATTATCATTTTGCAAAAGGCAATCTTTTTGAAACAATGATAATTTCGGAAATAATGAAACAAAAATTTAACGGCGAATTACAAGGGGATGTTTATTTTTGGCGTGAAAGTAATAATAATGAAATTGATTGTATTATTGATACGGGAAATGACCTGAAAGCAATTGAAATTAAATCAGGAAGAACAATTAAAGGCGATTTTTTCAAAAATCTGAATTTTTTCAAGAAAATTATTAAAGATATTGATGTTAAAACATTTCTTATCTATGGCGGTAATGACATCCAAAAAAGAACAGAACATACAATTATAAATTGGCAAAATTTAGACCTTTTGTAAAATGATACCCAAAGAAACAGTCGATAAAATATTTGATGCTGCCGACATTTACGATGTTGTGAAAGATTATGTCAACTTGAAACGTGCAGGTGTAAATTACAAAGGTAATTGTCCGTTTCATGATGAGAAAACGCCTTCTTTTGTTGTGTCACCTGCAAAGGGTATTTATAAATGCTTCGGATGCGGTGCTGCAGGAAATTCGGTAAAGTTCGTTATGGAACACGAAAAAGTGTCTTTCCCCGAAGCCCTGAAAATTCTTGCTAAAAAATATCATATTGAAATTGTCGAAGAAGAGCTTACCGAAGAAAGAATACAAGAGAAGCAAACAATAGACAGTCTTTTTATCGTTACCGAATTTGCCAAAAACTTTTTTAAAAAAACACTTCACGAAACCGATGAAGGTAAAAATATTGCTCTGAGCTATTTTAAAGAACGCGGTTTCAGAGATGATATAATTAAGAAATTTGAATTGGGTTGGAGTCCTCAAAAAAGAGATGCTTTAACGGGAAATGCTTTA
Organism: Bacteroidales bacterium; assembly: GCA_024762915.1. Taxonomy (GTDB): domain Bacteria; phylum Bacteroidota; class Bacteroidia; order Bacteroidales; family JAADGE01; genus JAADGE01. The sequence continues at coordinate 2,607 of JANTGL010000101.1, forward strand.
AAAGCCGGTTATAAACTTCAATTTTTAACTGAAACCGGCTTAACGATTGCAAAGGAAAATGATTATCAGTTTGACCGATTTGCAGAACGCGTTATTTTTCCGATACACACGCTTTCGGGAAAAGTTATTGCATTTGGAGGCAGAACTTTAAAAGCCGATAAAAAAACGGCAAAATATCTGAATTCTCCCGAGTCGGAAATTTATCATAAATCGAACATTCTTTACGGAATTTATTTTGCAAAAAATGCAATCGTAAAGCACGACAAATGTTTTATGGTTGAAGGTTACACAGATGTTATTTCAATGTATCAATCTGGAATTGAAAATGTTGTGGCTTCTTCCGGAACGTCTTTAACCGTTGAACAGATAAAACTTGTTCGTCGGTTTACTAAAAATTTAAGCATTATTTACGACGGTGATGCAGCCGGTATAAAAGCATCTTTGCGAGGTATTGATTTGGCTCTTGCCGAAGAAATGAATGTGCGTATTATTGCCCTTCCCGAAGGTGAAGATCCGGATAGTTTTGCTAAGAAACGCAGTTCAGAAGAAATTGAAAAATATATATCCGAAAATGAAGAGGATTTTATACGCTTCAAAGTTGATTTATTTGCCCAAGAAGCAAAAAATGATCCTATAAAACGTGCTCAACTCATTAAAGATATAGTTAAATCGATTTCTGTTATTCCTGACAGAATAATAAGAGGAGAATATATTCGCTCTACTTCAAAACAGTTGAATGTAAGTGAAGAAGCTTTGTATTGGGAAGTTACGAAAATATTGCGGAAAAATTTTGAAGACCGACGGAATAAGCATTTCGGAGAAACGTATAAACAAAAACCGGTTAAACCGGAATTGCCCGTTAAAACTGACGGGATTTATTCTGAAACAATCGAAAAAGATATTTTACATTTTCTTCTTAAATTCGGAAACGAAATTATTGAAATTGAAGATGCCGATGAAAAAATATCGGTTGCCGAATTTATTATTTCCGAAATTAAAAATGATGATTTGGAATTCCATAATTTGATTTATAAAGAAATATTTCAAGATTACGAAAGCTATTTTTCAGATAATGCCGAATCGGTACAAGATTATTTTTTAAAACATGAAAATGAAAAAATCAGTAAAATTGCAGCCGAAATATTAGGGCCTATACCGGAGCTAAGTAAAATTTGGCAAATCCACGGAGCTCTAAATAATGGTGACGAAAAACACTTGGATGAGTTAATTCCCAAATTAATAGATACTTTTAAATTGAAGATTGTTCAGCAAAAAGCAGAAAAATTAAAAAAACAACTGGCTCAATTACAACGTTCTGATACTTATGATGAGCAATTAAACCGGTTGTTGGAGGAATTGAAAGTATTTGACAGTTTAAAAGTTCAACTTACCGAATTATTGGAAAAAACAGCTTTATTATAATTTTATTTGCGTTTAATCAACTTAAATGTTTTATTATTAATTTTTATCAGATAATTTCCGTTTTTAACATTTTCCAAATTGATTTTATTGATTGAATTATTCAGAATACCTTTTTTTACAATTCGTCCCGTTATATCATAAATTTCATACTTTTTCTGAGACTTATTTTTTGAATTAATATAAAAAATTCCGTTTGACGGATTCGGATATACTCTTATATCACTTTTTGTTTGTTCCTTTATATTTTCCGGGAATGCATTGTAATGTGATAAAAAGAATCCTCTTCCGTGTGTTCCGGCTAAAACGGTATTGTCACTGGTTCTCATATCTAACATGTCAACACGAACATTTGCCGGACCGTTAATTGCTTGATTCCAAACAACATTTTCTGCCGTTATATCGTCCGTTGTCCATACACCGAGTTCTGTAGCCAGCATAACCATGTGATTATCTTGATGATGTACAATTGACCATCGAACCGGAATATCCGGCAAGTTTCCTTCTTTTTCATTCCATGTTTGTCCTCCGTCTTCGGTTAACCAGACAGAACTTACTCCGTAATTAGAAAATGTTACTAAAATAAAATCTTCCGTTTCGCCGAAACTGATACTTGAAATTGCCGCAATCGGAAAATCGACTCCCGTAAGTTCAATATTTGTAGGAACTGTTCCTGCATGTTCAACTTTAAATAATCTGCCGGACATGGTTCCGAGAAATAATGTTGTACTTATTTCAGGTGAATGAGGCGAAACACGAACACAAGAAAAAGGCACATCTGAATCGGTTCCGACCGAAACAATATGATTTGCCGGATTATTAGGAATGTAATCTACTCTTAAGATTTTATTCTGATTTTGTCCGGTAAACGTTACGGCATTGGCAAACAGTTTGTTAACTCGGGAGTCGTAATCGGCAGGGCTTACAAAAGTTCCGGAATATTGTCCGCCGTTATTTGTATAATTATAATTGTTGAAAAAAGTATATCTGTTATCATAATATGACGTTATTGATAAATTCGGTTCATCCTGATCATAAAAACAATATGCACCGTCACCTCCGTCAATCATATTATCAACAGTTACCGGAACATCGTTTGTATGAACAACGGTTCCGTTATCTTGTAATCCGGCAAGGAAATCATTACTTGAATTTTCCGGTTTTAAAGCACAAGTATATGTTTGAAGTGTGTTAAAATTGTTGTTTTTTTGTTCAAAAACAGGATATTCATCTGTTCCTGAGGAGGTATAGAAAACACCGCCGTCCGTTGCAAAAATCATTTCATCCGAATTGCCCGGTTTATAAGCAATTTTATGTTGATCGGCATGAACATAATTTCCGTCACTCTCATTTGCATACCATAATGAGATATGATTCCATGAACCTGCTTCGTCAGTTGATTTATATAAATCTAATCCTCCGGCATACAAATTATTTGCATTATTCGGGTCAACTTTCATAACTAAAGCGTGCCAAGCAAGATAAGCCCAATTATCTTCGGGAATGTTTTTTTCTGTCCAAGTTGTACCTTTATTATCTGAACGAATAATATGATTACAAACCCACTTTCTGAAAGATTCAACAGTTTCAGTATCCGATCCGGAAGCAATTGCTGCATAAATGATATTTGCATCAGAAGGAGCCGCTGCAAGTTTTACTCTGCCGGGTATCGTGTATGTGTCTGATGTATTATTCAGAATAATTGAAACATAATCGTTGTAAGTTGTCCAAGATCCGCTTAATCCTGTGTCTGAAAATAAGATTGTTGCAGCTCCTTTTTCATTCAAATTCGGCATGCTTCCTACAAAAATTCTGCCGTCTGCCGTCATTTCAATATCAGATGGCGAATAGGGGACTGTTTCTCCGGGAATATTCGGTAAAACTTGTGTCCATGTCGTACCGCCGTCAGCTGAGCGATACAATCCGTCATTTGGTATGCTTTGCTGTGTTTGACCTTGATAAACGCCGGATACAACACCGGCATAAAGAACGCTTGTTCCGTTTTCATTTTTAACAACAATATCCGTAATGTATTTAAAATCAGAAGTTGAAGGAAGCAAATTCCAAGTTTGTCCGCCGTCTGATGATTTCATAATTCCGATTCCGACACCGGAAGATTCACGGTAGGTTGTTACGGCTGTTTCCGGCTCTCCTGTTCCTACATAAAAAATTTGCGTATTATTCGGGTCGTAAGCCATTGTTCCAACACTTAAGCTTTGCCATAAATCATTAACCGGTTGCCATGTCGAATTATTATCTGTAATATCATTGTTATACCATAATCCTCCCGTTACTGCTCCTGCCCAAACCTTATTCCCGCCGGTATCATTCGGATCCCACATTAAAGTTCTGGAACGTCCGCCCATTTCAACAGGAATATTTTCCCATATTATTGTTTCTGTTTTTGGTGCAAATTGTTTGGTTTGAAGATATGATTTATATAATCGATCTTCTGGAACTCTGCCGAGTTTCGGATCTAAAGTCATTAAAAAATCTTGGAATGCGGCTTCTTCCGGTTTATCAAATTTTTTTGAATCTTTACTTTTTTGATTCTTATAAAAATCAGAAGATTTTGAAAGTAAAAAATTTTCATACTGTTTTCGTTTATCCGTTTGTCTTTTCGGAAATAAAAACACTAATAAAATAATAAAAGATAAGACAACTGTTAATAAGAGAACCGGTTTTCTGAGATGTTTCATAATAATAAGTAATTATATATTTTACTGCAAAGATTCAAAAAAATATTTAAGTTGCATCGTTTTAATGAATATCGTTTTAATAATTTGTATTTATTATAAATATCATTATTTTTGCAAACCGGCGGAAAGATTTGATTGCTTGCAACCGCAGAAAAAAATGCTAAAACATTGCTTCTGTTAAATATTTTTCCTTGCCCGATTTAATTATAAACTTAAATTATAAAAAATGTCATATTTTTTCACATCGGAATCCGTTTCCGAAGGACATCCCGATAAAGTTGCCGACCAAATTTCGGATGCATTATTAGATGAATTTTTAAAACAAGACCCCGAATCAAAAGTCGCTTGTGAAACATTGGTAACAACCGGATTAACGGTATTAAGCGGTGAAGTTAAAACAACGGCTTGGGTTGACACACAGGAAGTTGCAAGAAAAGTTATTAAAGAAATAGGTTATACCAAAGGCGAATATAAATTTGAAGCAGACTCATGCGGAGTGGTTTCAGCCATTCATGAGCAATCGCAAGATATTAACCGAGGAGTAGTAAGAGATGAAGAGGAAGAACAAGGTGCCGGAGACCAAGGCATGATGTTCGGTTATGCAAATAATGAAACCGAAAGCTATATGCCCCTACCAATTGACTTATCTCATAAATTATTAGTTGAATTGTCAGATATTCGTAAAAAAGGAAAATATATGACCTATTTACGGCCGGATTCGAAATCGCAAGTTACGGTTGAGTATGATGAAAAGAATCATCCGATACGAATTGATACAATCGTCATTTCCACTCAACACGATGATTTTGTTGAAGCAGATGATATTTCCCAAGGAAAAGCGGATAAGCAAATGCTTGATAAAATTTATGCCGATGTAAGAGATATTTTAATTCCTAACGTAAAAGCAAATCTACCCGAAAAAATTAAAACTTTATTTAAAGGAGATTTTAAATTATTGGTAAATCCGACAGGGAAATTTGTTATAGGCGGACCGCACGGAGATACCGGATTAACCGGAAGAAAAATTATTGTGGATACATACGGCGGAAAAGGTGCACACGGCGGCGGTGCTTTCAGCGGAAAAGATTCGTCAAAAGTGGATCGCTCGGCAGCTTATGCTACGCGCCATATTGCTAAAAATTTAGTTGCCGGCGGTGTTGCCGATGAGGTTTTAGTTCAAGTTGCTTATGCCATAGGAGTTGCACAACCCGTTGGCTTATATGTTAATACATACGGAACATCTAAGGTAAATTATTCTGACAGTGAGATTGCAAAAAAAGTTGAAGCTTTGTTTGACATGCGACCGGCAGCCATTGTAAAACGTTTCGGATTAAAAAATCCGATTTTCAGAGAAACGGCAGCATACGGTCACATGGGAAGAGATCCTTTTAAAAAAGAAGTCCAATTTTCAAAAAACGGTGATTCTTTTACTAAACAAGTTGAATTTTTTGCTTGGGAAAAATTGGATTATGTTGATAAAGTGAAAGAAGCATTTAATTAATAAGCCTAAATTTTCAACACTTACTTTAAGGTATCAAAATTTTATTAATTTTGATACCTTATTTGTTTATAAAACAAAACACAAAATACGATGTCAAAAGTTGCATTTATTACGGGAATTACCGGACAAGACGGTGCCTATCTGGCCGAATTTCTTCTTAAAAAAGGATATATTGTTCACGGGCTGAAAAGAAGAAGTTCTCTTTTTAATACCGACAGAATTGATCATTTATACCTCGATCCGCATGTTGAAAACCGAAATTTTATTTTGCATTACGGCGATTTAACCGATTCTACAAATTTAATTCGCATTATTCAAGAAGTGCAACCGGATGAAATCTATAATTTGGCAGCAATGAGTCACGTAAAGGTCAGTTTTGAAACACCGGAATATACGGCAAATGCTGACGGTATCGGCACATTGCGATTATTGGAAGCCGTACGACTTTTAAATTTAACGAAGAAAACAAAAGTGTATCAGGCATCAACCAGTGAATTATTCGGATTGGTACAGGAAGTTCCGCAAAAAGAAACCACCCCGTTTTATCCG
>JANTGL010000102.1 GCA_024762915.1 Bacteroidales bacterium
CAATATCGAAGTTTGGATCGAGACAGTTGGGGCGGATAAAATAATTATGAATGATGAATGATAAATTATAAATTGTATTTTTAAATTTATCATATTTTTCTTTAAAATCGAATTTGGAACAACAACTCAAAAACATTAATTTAGCAGGCAAAATTTTCAAAAATGGCAAAAATACATAAGATTTTAATAGCCAACAGAGGCGAAATTGCTTTAAGAGTGATGCGTTCCGCAAAGGAACTCGGAATAAAAACCGTTGCCGTTTATTCGGAAGCCGATCGTCTTTCGCCGCATGTAAAATATGCCGACGAAGCTGTTTTACTCGGTCCTCCGCCGTCTAATCAATCGTATTTGCTCGGTGATAAAATTATTGAATTTTGCAAACAATTAAACGTTGATGCAATCCATCCCGGTTACGGTTTTCTTTCCGAAAATACCGATTTTGCAAATGCCGTAAAAAATACCGGATTAATTTTCATCGGTCCCGAACCGGATGCCATTCGCCTGATGGGTGATAAATTACAAGCAAAAGATACCGTTAAAAATTATAACATTCCGATGATTCCCGGAACGGATAAAGCCATTACGAATATTGAAAAAGCAAAAAATCTTGCTTTAAAAATCGGCTATCCCATTTTAATAAAAGCAGCAGCCGGAGGCGGCGGTAAAGGCATGCGCGTTGTCGAAAAACCGGAAGAATTTGAAGAGCAAATGAAAACAGCCGTAAACGAAGCTGTTTCGGCTTTCGGTAACGGAGCCGTTTTTATCGAAAAATACTTTACGGCGCCCCGGCATATTGAAATTCAAATTATGGCGGATAATTTCGGAAATACGGTTTATTTGTTTGAAAGAGAATGTTCCGTTCAAAGAAGACATCAAAAAGTAATTGAAGAAGCACCTTCTGCCGTACTCACGCCCGAATTAAGAAAAGAAATGGGTGAAACAGCCGTTAATGTGGCAAAGGCATGTAAGTATACCGGAGCCGGAACCGTAGAATTTTTATATAATGACGGGGCATTTTATTTTCTGGAAATGAATACAAGACTCCAAGTAGAGCACCCTGTAACAGAGTTAATTACGGGGGTTGATTTAGTAAAAGAACAAATTCGCGTTGCCGAAGGACATCCCTTGAGTTTTTCTCAAGATGATTTAAAAATTAACGGTCATGCCGTTGAAGTACGCGTTTATGCCGAAGATCCTTCAAATAATTTCTTACCCGATATCGGTACCTTATCGGAATATAAAAAACCAGAAGGACCCGGCGTTCGAGTTGATGACGGTTTTGAAGAAGGCATGGACATTCCGATTTATTACGACCCGATGATTTCAAAACTCATTACTTTCGGAAAAGATCGAACAGAGGCCTTAGAGCGTATGGTGCGAGCTATTGATGATTACAAGGTTACGGGGATTCAAACCACCCTTCCTTTCGGTAAATTTGTTATGCAAAACGAAACTTTCCGTAAAGGAAATTACAGCACCGGCTTTGTAAATAATCTTTTTAAACCCGAATTCCTAACAGACGCATCTTCAGAAGATGAAAATATATTGGCATCAATTCTTGCTGCCAAAGTTTTTTCGGAAACAGAAACAAAAAAGTTAATTTCAAATAACAATCATTCCGGTTCTCAATCCGGATGGAAACAAAACAGATTATAAAAAATTAAGCCCGACAAAAATTGCCGGGCTTTTTAAAAACAGGTATCAACTGCTAATCTGCTTTATCATGCAAATAAGAATTATTTTCTTTGATAGAAATTTCTCCGTTTTCATCCGTCAATGTTTCTCTCGAAAAATTTGTTTTCTCCGTATCGTTTTCTTCTTTTATATTTAAACCTTTACGTTTATATGCCGGAATATCTTCCAATTCGTCAATATTTGACAAATAATCGGCAACTTTTTGCTTCTCGGAAGAAATTTCAACCGATGATTGCATCTGTCTGTCAGTTTTTATCGATTGATTTTCTTCACTCGGAATATTTTGCACAAAAATACCCGTATTCCTATTTTCGGTATGCTCTGAGGTTGATTTTACTTTAATTTCAGAATCGTATTCATTGTTTACGACAAATTCCGATTCTTTCGGTTTCACGGGCGAGTCTCCGATAACAATTATTTTTTTATCCGACGGTTTTTCTTCCTCTTCAACGGCATTATTGATATAAATTTCCGGAATATCACGGGTCCCGAAACCGGTTGCAATAATGGTTACAACAATTTTTTCTCCCAATGCTTCATTAACATTATTTCCCCAAATTAAATCGGCAGAATTACCGGCTTCACGTTGAACATACTCATTAATATAGCTAATTTCGTCCATGGTTGCTTCTTCCTCTCCCGAAACAATATTTAAAAGAATATTTTTTGCACCTTTGATATCCGTATTATCAAGCAAAGGAGATGTTAAAGCAGCTTTTACGGCAATTTCGGCTCGGTTTTCTCCGACACCTTCTCCCGTGCCCATTAATGCTACTCCGCTGCCTTTCATAACGGTATCAACATCAGCAAAGTCGACATTTATATGACCTTCTACCGTAATAATTTCGGCAATCCCTTTAGCCGCAACAGTCAGAACCTCATCAGCTTTCCCCAAAGCTTTTGAACCGGCAAGGTCGCCGTAAATTTCTCGAATCTTTTCATTGTTAATAATTAACAAAGCATCCACGTGTTTCTCCATCAAAGTGATTCCTTCTACGGCACTTTTAATCCGTTTTCGGCCCTCATATCTGAAAGGTATGGTCACAATTCCTACCGTAAGGATTCCCATTTCTTTTGCGGCTTCGGCAATGACGGGTGCTGCCCCGGTTCCGGTTCCGCCGCCCATTCCTGCCGTTATAAAAACCATTTTGGTTCCTTCGGACAGAATGGATTTGATATCTTCAATATTCTCAATGGCAGCTTCACGTCCTCTGTCGGGTTGATTGCCTGCTCCCAAACCTTCCGTTAAGGTTTTCCCGAGTTGCACTTTTTTCCTGACCGGACTTTTTGCCAAAGCTTGCACATCGGTATTTGCAACAATAAAATCAACACCCGTAATCCCTTTATCGTACATGAAATTAACGGCATTACTGCCGCCGCCGCCCACACCGATTACTTTTATAATTGTTTTAAAATTTACCGGTAAATTAAATTCTAATAAATCGTCCATAGTTAAGTTTTTATATGGTTTGAAAACTTGTTTTATTATATTTTACTCTTCAAATTCTGTATCTTCCTCATTAAAAAAATCAAAGGTTATTTGTTTTGCACTTTCCGAAAACTTATTTATCAATGATTTAATACTGCCGGATGAATTTTCTTTTCTTTCCGCAGATTTTCTGTCTTTTTTGTTTCTTCTTTTCTTTTTAACGGAAGAAAAATCAAAGGTATCCGCATTGTCAAATCCGAGAAGGATTAAACCGACAGCCGTAGATAATTTAGGGCTGTTCATTCTGGCTCCTCCGGTAGAAACGCTTTCCTGCGGTCTGGAAATTTTTACATCCAATCCGGTTTTATATTTCATCAACTGCGGTAAATTTTCCAATAAGGCACCTCCGCCGGTTAAGGCAATTCCTGCACCTAACTTATCTCGATATCCCGAATTCAATAATTCAAAATTAATAATTTCGATAATTTCTTCCATCCGTGCCTGAATGACTTTCGATAATTCCGCCAAATCAATTTCCTTTTGATCCCTTCCGTTAATACCCGGAATTACGGCAACACTGTCTTTTTTAGCAAATTCACTTAAAGCCGTTCCGCATTCAACTTTCAAATTTTCGGCATGTTTATTTAAAATCTGATAGGCTTCCTTAATATCTTTTGTAATAACATTCCCTCCGAAAGGTATGACGGCCGTATGTCTTAAAATTCCGTCGTAAAAAACAGCAATATCCGTAGTTCCGCCGCCGATATCAATTAAAGCAACACCGGCTTCTTTTTCTTCGTCCGTCAATACGGCTTCAGACGAAGCAATCGGTTCTAAATATAAGGTTTTGGGCTGTATATCAATCAATTCCAAACACCGTTTAATATTTTTTGCCGAGGTTTTTTCTCCGATAATAATATGATAATTTCCGGTTAATTTTTTCCCGTGAAAACCGACCGGATGATCCACACCGTTTTCCATATCCACTTTAAAATTTTGCGGAATAATATCAATTATTTCCTGCCCGGGTTCCAAACTGATACTTTTAATTTCGGAAGTCATTTTGTCTACATCAGCTTGTGTAATTTTATGATCCTCATTGTCGATGTAGATACTGTGACTGTTTTGAATGCTTTTTATATGCTGCCCGGCAATACCGATAAAAACTTCTTTAAATTGAAATTCCGACTTTTCTTCAGCTAATTTTACGGCTTGATGAATTGCATTTGAAACGGTTTCAATATTCAAAACAACCCCGCGCTTGACACTTTTAGGCGGTGTCGGAACGGTTCCTTTTGTAAGAATTGTAATATTTCCCTTTTCATTCTTTTCCCCGACAAGTGCAACAATTTTTGTGGTTCCGATGTCAACGGCAGTAATAAGTTCTCTCATGGTGCAAGTTATTTAATGTTAATATTTTATTATCTTTTTGTACAAACAATTTGTCCTTTATATTTTAAATTTATATAAGAATATTTTTTCCATGAATGTCGGTTTAAATATTGTAAATAAAACTGTTTTAAATGATGAAGTTTTTTTTCGTAATCATACATATCTCCCAACATAATAATTTGATTTCCCACGACGGGTACTAATTCATATTCGTTTTTATTCGTCACATAAACTTGTTCTGTTTGCGCTTTTAAAAATTCATCGGCTGAGATGTATTTTGCTAAAGTATATAATTCTTTTAATGTTTCGCTAACCGTTGTATCGGAATAAACTTTAACTATTCCGCCTTTGTAATTATAGTTTATGTTCCCGTTTGACATTAAAACTCGAACGGCGCCTTTATCGGAAATCGGCATTAATTCGCCTTCTTCATCAATGTAAAATCCTTTTCCCGAAGTTGAAAAAACTCTTAAAATCGGTTTTCTTTGTTCAACCGTAATTCCTAAAACACCGTTAATTTTCTTAAAAACATCCGCATTTTTAATCGACGGATAGTGTTCAATTTTTCGTTCCAGAAGTCCCAAGTTTACATTGTCTATCGGACTGCCTATCAAATTTTTATATTCAGAAAAAACAATTTCATTGACATCATCTTTACCGATAATATTTTGATTTCCCGTATCGACAAATTCAATTTCTACCTTCTCACACAAGGTTTGTTTTGAAAACAAAATATATAACACAACAGTCAACCCGATTAAAGTCAAACTAAAAATTGCAAATATTTTTTGTTTTTTATTCATTCCGTAATAATTTGTTTTTAATTTTATCTGCGTATCGGTCAATATCTCCGGCACCCATCGTCATATAAACCGTATTATTTTCAATTTTTATGTGCTTTAAAAGATCTTCTTTTACCGTTAATATTTTTTCTTTACACTCTATTTTGTCAAATATTATTTTTGAACTGACACCCTCAATCGGTTTTTCTCTTGCCGGATAAATATCGGTTAAAATTATCTTATCACACAAACTTAAACTTCGGGCAAATGCATCTGCAAAATCACGCGTTCTGCTGTACAAATGGGGCTGAAAAATACCTGTCAATATTTTTTCCGGGTAGAGTTTTCTCACCGAACCGATAAATGCTTTCAGTTCTTCCGGATGATGTGCATAATCATCAATGTAAACCATATCCGGGGTATTTATGATATACTCAAAACGCCTTTTTACGCCCTGCCACGAAGCTAAGGCTTCTTTAATTTCTTGATGTGATATTCCGTGAATATCTGCAAGCGCAGCAGCAGCAATCGTATTTTCTATATTAAGATTTCCCGGAATATTGAATACAATATCTTTAATAATTCCCTTGGGTGTAACGATATTAAATTGACTTTGAACAGTGTTTGATTTAATCTGTTCGGCATAATAATCACTTTTAGAATCAAGTGCATAAGTGAACACATGTTTAGGTAAAACGGTCGATTTTATATTTAAGGACTTTTTCAAAATCAAATTTCCATTCTTATTTATCTGATTTACAAACTGTTCAAATGTATTTCTGATGTCATTAATATCTTTGTAGATATCCAAATGATCCTCATCAATTGCCGTAATAAGGGCCGTAAACGGAAATAATTTCAGAAACGAACGATCGTATTCATCGGCTTCGGTAACAGCATATTCAGCATTTTTCGGTCTGTCGGAAAGAATCAAATTTGAATTGTAATTTTTTGAAATTCCCCCCAAAAAAGCATTTACGGCACTGCCCGAATGTTTAAAAATATGTGCAATAATGGTAGAAACAGATGTTTTTCCGTGTGTTCCTGCAACGGCAAGAACTTTTGATCGGGATGTTAACATGCCGAGAATTTCAGACCGTTTTAAAACCTTATAATTATGATCTGTAAAAAACTGTAATTCTGAATGAGTTTTCGGAATTGCAGGTGTATAAACAATTAAAACAGTCTCTTTTTCACCGAATGTTATCTCATTCGGAATCAAATTAACAGCATCTGAAAAATGAATGTTTGCTCCGTCATCTTGCAAATTTTGCGTTATTTTACTCGGCATTCTGTCATAACCTGCCGTAAAAATTCCGGATTTTAAAAAATATGCGGCAAGCGCACTCATACCGATACCGCCTATTCCGATAAAATAAACTGCTTTAATATTATTTAATATGTTCTTTTCTGTATAAATCACAAATTATTTATTTTTCTATAATCAAATTCAGAATTTCTTTAGCTATCAACATTCCGGAATTCGGCATTTTTTCTTTTGATATATTATTCGACAATTGATTTATTTCATCACTATTTTTTACAAGTTCCAATGCCGTATCAATCAATTTGTCTTCCGTTTCGTTATCTTTTATTAAGACAGCTGCATTTAAATCAACCAAAGCCATAGCATTTTTTGTTTGATGATCTTCGGCCACATTCGGAGAGGGAACTAAAATTGTGGCTTTCTCCAACATTGAAAGCTCGGAAATAGTCCCCGCCCCTGCTCTGGAAATCACCAAATCAGCTGCTTTATATGCCAAATCCATTCGTGCAATAAAATCATATACTTTAATGTTTTTAGCTTGAATTTCTTGTGTGGCTTTAAGTGAATCTTCATAATAATTCTTCCCGGTTTGCCAGATAAAAAACACATCAGACTGAACAATCTTATCTAGATTTGCAATAATTCCGTCATTAATACTTTTTGCACCGCCGCTGCCGCCGAGACTTAAAATAACTTTTTTCCCGGCTTCCAAATTAAAAAAAGTTAATACTTCTTCCCTTGTCGCAACGGTATCCGTAATTTTTTTTCTCACCGGATTTCCCGTCAAAACGACTTTGTTTTCAGGGAAATATTTTATTACCGCATCATAAGCAATACAAATTTTATCCGCTCTTTTTGATAAAATCTTATTCGTAATCCCGGGATACGAATTTTGTTCCTGAATTAATGTCGGAATCCCTTTTAAAGAAGCAACATATACAACCGGTCCGCTTGCATAACCACCTACTCCGACAACCACATCCGGTTTAAATTTTCTGATTATTTTTCGTGCCTTGAATAAACTTTTAATCAATCTGAAAATATTTTTTAGCGTTTCAAAGGATAATTTCCTTTGAAACCCTCTGATATCGAGCAATTCAATTTTAAAACCGGCTTCGGGAACTTTTCGTTCTTCAATCTTACCCTTTGCCCCTACAAAAAGAATTTCAACGGTTTCATCAATTCGTTGTAATGCTTGCGCAACAGCTATTGCAGGAAAAATATGTCCTCCTGTCCCGCCGCCGCTTATGATAATTTTTTTCTTTTTCATTCGTTTTCTGTTTCCGGATAAGTTTCAAATTCTTGATTCTGACTTTTACTTACGTTTAAAATAACACCAATCGCAAAACTTGTTACCAACAATGACGTTCTTCCCATACTTATTAAGGGTAAGGTTTGTCCCGTAACGGGTAAAGCGCCCGCTGAAACACCGATATTTATAAATGCTTGAAGAATAATCATCAAACTGAAGCCTAATATCAAATAAATTGCAAATAAACTTTTTGTTTTATTTGCTGCTCTGATGCCTCTGTAAAATAAAATAAGATATAAAATAATTATAAATACGGCCATTGTTAAACCGTATTCTTCCGTGATAAATGCAAAAATAAAATCGGAATGTGATTGCGGTAACAGGTATCTTAATGTTCCGTTTCCCGGTCCTTTCCCGAAAAATCCGCCGTTTACAATAGCCATTTTGGAAACATCTGCCTGATAAGTATCATCCGAACTGATATTGTTTTCATTGCCTAAAAATGTTTCAATTCGATGTTGCCATGTTGAAAATCGTCCGGGTAATTCAAAAACTTCCGCGGCTAATACATAGATAACAAGTGAAGCGAAAGCAATTAATAAAATTTTATATATAATTTTCAGTTTTACCGCTGCCGCAAAATAAATAATACTGATAATGAGTCCGATTAAGAATGCCGAAGATAAATCTGCCGGAAAAATTAAACCGATAATAACAACACTTGCCAATGTTGCTTTTTTAACATTTTTTTCATACGTTTCCTCTTCGCTTTTTACGGCTAAATTTTTAGCAACAAGCATAATCAGAGCAATTTTTGCAATTTCAGACGTTTGTAACATAATTCCGATACCCGGTAATGCAATCCATCGCTTTGCATTATTCATGGAAACACCTGAAAATAAGGT
>JANTGL010000103.1 GCA_024762915.1 Bacteroidales bacterium
CCGCCGGTAAGCACTTTTGCCAATGATGCCGGTTACCTGACCGATGCAAACATCAATTATCTTTGGCAAGAAAACCAAAACGGAAACATTTACAGAGCAAACGGCAATGTCGGAATCGGGACTGACAATCCGGGGAAATCTTTGGAGATATATTCGATTTACAATACCGCACCGGGCAGTTTGTATAAGAAATCAACCATACAATTAATTAATAAAAGAACTTATTATACCGAATCAAAAGGAAAAGGAATAGGTCCCGGACCGAATCCGACACCGGATGACAGAATATTTAAATGGGAAATTGAAAATGCTAATAATACCGTAAATTTTAAATTCAAAGATTACGATCCCGATAACATCGGCGGAAATACCGAAGCCGAAACAAAATTTACCTTTGCGGGAGACGGCACTTTTACGGCAACAAAATTTGTCGGCGACGGTTCGGGATTGACAAATATCGGATTGAGCGGACCGATTATTTTGAATAACCAAATGGAACAATGGACCAACAGCGGCTGGAGTGCCCGTTTGCAATCAAAGCTCGGAACGGTTTGGGCATCAACAAACAAATCAAATCTCGGTAATTATTATCTCGGATTGGGAATGACAAACAGCGGTTGGTATTTTATGACGCGAAAAGACGATAAAACAAAACGTTATGTGTGTATTATTACTCAGGATGGTTTTGTAAGAGCAACAAGGGTAAAAGTTGAGCAACGAAACTGGTCTGATTTTGTGTTTAATAATAACTATAATATCTTACCTTTAAACAAACTTGAAACATACATAAATATAAATAAACATTTACCGGATATACCGTCGGCAAAAGTTATAAAAGAAAACGGACTGGACTTGGGAGAAATGCAAAAATTACAAATGCAAAAAATAGAAGAACTCACACTTTATATAATACAACTCAAAAAAGAGAACGACAATTTAAAAGAACGTATTTTGAAACTTGAAAATGAGTAGTTTCATAATTTTTTAAACTTAATTAGCATAAAATACTTATGAAAACTATACTTACATTAGTATTATTTCTTTTATCTGCAATAAGTTACTCCCAAAAAGATTTTGAATACGCACCTCACCAATTAATTGTAAAAGTTAATAACGAACTTTTTAACAGATGTAAAAAATATGTTGAAACAAAAAAAAAGGATGATTTATTATATATAAACAATGAATTTAAAGACATCGGTATTTATCGTATTGATAAATTACATATTATGAATAAATTTTTACCTGAGGATGCCGAACGGTCTTTTGTAATATATTTTAATAATAAGAGCAATATAAATTTAATTATTGATAAACTGAAAACAGTAAAAACAATTGAATCTGTAAGTCCTAATTATATCGGAAAAACATTAATCATTGAACCAAACGATGACAAATATGATAAACAATGGAGTTTACAAAAGATAAAAATGCCCGAAGCTTGGGTAATTCAAAAAGGATGCAAAAGTATTAAAGTTGCAGTATTAGATATCGGTTTCAGAAAAAACGAACATAATGACATAAAAAACAAATATACCGATACAAGAAGAGATGAAACAGATATTGATATTAATGCTTATGAATCTGTCGGTTATAAAAAGATATCCGGTGAGGATTATGATACACCGGATAATTTGCCTTATTCAAAAGGGTATCACGGACAACAGGTATCAGGTGTTGTAGGAGCTGAAACCAATAATAATAAAGGGCTTGCATCCGTCGGATGGAACATAGATATTTTACCTGTGCGTTGCGGTTTTTATATTAAAAACCAATCTGGGTTTAAAGTTGGGCTATTTGAAGAAGATGATATCATCAGAGCCATTGATTGGGTTGTTGCAAATGGGGAAGCACGTATTATTAATTTGAGTTTTGGAGGGAATATAGTTTCATCTTTTTATGATGAATCCGTTAATGCTTGTAATGATGCAGGTATAGTTTTAGTAGCATCTGCAGGTAACGGTGAATATGGAAATGAAGTAGAATTTCCCGCTTCTCATCCTTTGATTATTGCTGTAGGTGCTACAAATCAATATGATACAAAAGCCACATTTTCATGTTACGGGAATAACTTAGATTTAGTTGCACCGGGATATAAGGTCTGGATTATAAATAAAAAAACCGGATTTTCAAGGTATATTCCAGAATCCGGAACTTCAATTTCAGCTCCTCTTGTTTCAGCTGCCGCCGCATTAATTTTATCTCAAAATCCGGAATTAACACCAGAACAAGTTCGCTTGATTTTAAGAGAAAGTGCCGATAAGGTTGCCGGAATGAACGGACAAAATTTTCATGAATATTATGGTTACGGCAGGTTAAATGTATTTAGGGCATTGCAATTTGTACCTGCGGTGAAATATAATTATGTTTTGGAAAATGAAATTATTAAGGATTACAGAAATATACAAGCGGTACAAACTATTGCAGCCGGCAATAATTATATAATAAAGACAAGTGCAGAAGTGATATTTAAAGCTGGAGAAGAAATTATTCTGAATCCCGGCTTTGAAACGGAAGAAGGTGCTGATTTTACCGCATATATCGGAAATGTCGATGTAAACGAATGTATCCCTGATTGTCCGAATATTTCAGTAGAAACATATCCGAATATCATTTCAAGCAATTTATGTTACACGGTTGAAAATGCTAATTCATTTGAAATAAGTGTTAACAATAATATCGGGCAACTTGTTTTTTTCGATGCGGGTAATTTTACGGATAATTCGGTTTGTGTTTGGGATGCATCATCTTTTGCGAACGGTAATTATCAAGTAACAATAATTTTCAGAAACGAATGCGGTAAAGTATCTGAAAAAAATTATACCGTTACAAAAGTAAGCGGTAAAAAAAGTATCAGTTTAAATAATATTACAAATTCAAATACATTTTATTTTGATGTTTATCCGAATCCTGCTAACGAAAAAGCGGAGATATATCTTACTGTTAGTCAAAAAGTTAGTTTATGTATTTTCATTAAGGATTTAACAGGCAGAAAAATAAAGAAAATTGCTGATTTAACAAATGTAAAAAAAGGAGTTTATAAAATACCTGTTAATTTATCAAAAATAAAACAAGGAATTTATTTTATTACCGTTAAATCTAAAGAAAATATTCAAACAAAAAAAATAATCCATACATTTTAGAAAACCATGAAAACAAAAATTATTTTAACATTTTTTTTGACAATAACCGTAAATATTTTATTTTCACAAAACAACCGATGGTTAATAAATGCCTATGTCGGCGAACCTGCCGGAATATCTGTTGAAAAAGAATTTTTAAAACATTTTTCGGGAGAACTTGCATTCGGAATAAATGAATTATTTTATGATGAAAATATTTGCGAGCAATACATTTGTTCTCATTGTACACAATTATCAAATATGTACAATTCCGGCATTATTACTAAATATAAAATAAATTACAATAAAATTGGATTTTATTTTGGTACGGAAATACAGATTACTTTTTATTTGACGGAAATACAACCTGATACATCTCCGAAATGCAACCCTTTAGGCGTTCTTATGATCACGGACCCCCAAAAAGAAATGCAAATGAATTTAGGCATTTTACCCGGTATAGGAATTACATACCCGATTTATAAGGATAAATTATATTTCTTTTCAGAAGCAAGTTATTATATACCCGGTATTAGTTTTAAAAGAACTAATCCGCAATTCAGAGCAGGTTTAAAATATTCATTTTAAAAATGACAACTCTGAAATATCCGGACAAACTTTAAAAAACAGAAAAAAATAAACAGATGAAACATCCGTAACGGTCTAAAGACACACAGAAAAACTGAGTGAAACGTTATCATTCTCGGCTAAAATATAAACAGATGAAAAATACCTTAAAAATAATATCAATAATTATACTTGTCTTTGCTGTTGAAAATACGTATTCGCAAAGTAAGAAGTTTCAATACGAACTTGAATTTACGCCTAAAATCAGCTTCAGAACTGATTATGAAAAAACACAAGGTTTTGATAATCCGGATTATTTAAAACCGATTACTTTGTTTGATGCCGGTATTAATGTAAAATATAGTTTGTCCGATAAAAACACAATCGGCTGCGGTTTGTTTTCTGCGTATGAAGGGAACTCCTTAATTATTGAAGAATCGGATTATTATAATCAAAATATTATGTATCATTTTAAGTATAACATCATATACAATTATTTGGAATTACCGATTTTTACGGAACATATTTTTGCCGAAAAAATAATCTTAAAAACCGGTTTGATATATAAAAGAGTATTATCATTAAAGAAAAGAACAAAAAATTTACCTGATTCCTTGAACGGATTTTCAAAAGATGAGTATAAAGAATTATTTGATAAAACATATACCTTATCAGATTTGAAAAAATACGAGACATTTAATATAAATAATTTGGCTCTGCTAATCAGTTTAGGACAAAATTTTGATATTTCCGAAAACCTGTATCTCGGATACGGTATTGAATTTAAAAGTAATTTATTGCCGATATTCAGAGAACAGAGCAGATTTGTATATTACTTTTCGACAGGTATTAATTTAAAAATAGGATTAAAATGAAGAAACTGATAATTATACTGTTTATTTTTGCAGGCGTAAATTCTTTCGGGCAGGAAAATGAATATAATAAAAAACATAATCTGCTTTGGGACTTCGGTGTCAATCACAGCAGTAATTTCAGACCGGTTTATTATCCGGCATATGAAATTCAAAATAAGTATTTTACACCCGAAACATTATATCCGGGTTATTTTTTACTTCCTGTTTTTAATTTTCAAACAGATATTACTTATCGATATTATTTATATAAAAGATTTAATATTAATGCGGTTTTTAAAGGATTCTACAATAATTCAATTCTTTTAAGGAATATTGACTCAGTCAGCAAATATTACGTTTATCCTGATTCAATTATAAAAACAAATTATTCGCCTATTCCTCTGTATAATAATATAAAAACAGTTCGTTTAGGATTAACAATAATGTTGGGTTACAAATATAAAAGAATGCTAATTTCTTGCGGTTTATTTTTCCCTTTTTACGAAAGGATAAACGATTACAGAGAATATGAGAAAAACAACAAATCAAATTTGATTTATAATGAACACTTTAATTTTATTGATTTTACCAATTTTGATATAAAAACCGAATTTTTAGTTAATAAAAAGAAAATTCCTTTATCGGTTTTTTTAGAGTACAATAAAATTTTGTTTGGTGGAATACAAATGAATATCATAAATTAAAATTTAAAAAATGAAATTATGAGAATTTATATTTTCAGCTTTTTTACAGGAGCCTTTTTTTTACTCGGGATTCCAAAATCAATAAATTCACAAAATCTATTAAAGGAAAGTTCTTTTCAAACAGATGATATTTCTTGGATTTGTAATAATTGGCAATATATAGACTTTCAAATTGATTATCATTATAACTATTGGAAATCTCAATATAAAAATGAAGCAAAATTCAGACATAGTAAATGGCAAAGATATAAATATAGGGACTGCGGTAAATCAGGGTGCAAATGTTGTAACTACCATTCACCGGATTTTGAATTTGACGAACCGGTCAACGGGTACAGAAATATATATGTCGGAATCGGCTATTGTGAATTAATACAGCAACAACTTTTAAATGAGAACAATCTTATACCGGGTAAATTTTATAAAGTAAATTTTAAAATAAAAGTACCGACAAAATATCAAAACGGTCATAATACAATTACTTCGGATTCTAAATTAAAATTTTTTCTTGCTAAAAACAAAACAGAATATAAAAAACCCGGTTTTGAATACGGTAAAGACAACATTATTACAGATATGTGTAATACTGTTTATACAGGAATCGAACCTGAAGGATATAATGAATACAAACATAACGGGTTTATTAATTTGAAAAGTATATATTTAATAAATTATGAAAAAGATATTTGGCATGAAGTTTCTTTTGTATTTAAAATGCCGGATGAAGGTACTAATAAGCATGATTGGTTTGTGGCAGATGTGGCCGGAGGAGTCGGTTACACCTACATTGACGACATAACATTAGAAGAAACATTTCAATGCAATACAGAAGATCCTTGCAGCCCTACAGACGGTGAAATTAATCCTACTCCTCCGACAAAGATATATCCCGATTATAAAAACTATGCCGTGCTTAATCTGGATAACGTTTATTCGGCAACAGAAATTAATATTCTCAATGATATCGGACAACTAATTGATGTGATACCTGATATTTATTGCGATAACGGTATAAAAAAAGTGGAATGGGACGCCGAAAAGTCAAATGTATATACCGGTAATTTTAAATGGCATATGAAACTGACAAATGATTGCGGTGATTATGATTACACAAAATCGTTTGATGTTGTTAATCCCTATAATAATCCGACCTTATATCCTATTACTAATGATTGTGTTACCGGAATAAATATACCGGCTCCCTGCTGCGAAGCAGAACCGAATATCTTAATTGAAAATGAAACTTTGGAAGGTTCTTCGGAAATTTCTTTTCATGCCTTTAATAATTTAACCGTTCGCAATACACTTGTAAAATCTTCTGCGAAAAATGTTACTTTTAAAGCCGGAAACGAAATAATTTTAGACACGGGTTTTGAAACAGAAGAAGGTGCAAATGTAGAAATGTCAATAGAATCATGTGATGATAAAAACAAAGATAAGAAAACATTAAATAAAGAATTGTCAGTCGGTAAATTTTTGTCTGACGATGAACAAGTTTCTGTAATCAGAAAAAATAATTTACATGAAAGCGTTTTTTATATTTATCCTAATCCGGCAAGTGATTTTTTTGAAATTTCCCTTACTTCTCAAACATGTGATATTAAAAATTCAATATTTATTTCAATTACCGATGTTTCCGGTAAAGAATATTATCACAAACAATTTGAAAATTATGATAATTATTTTTCAAAAAAGATTAATATTTCAAATTACCCGTCCGGTATTTATTTTGTTACTTTTACCGGTAATCGTTTTTCGGAAACCAAAAAATTGATAATACAATAAGATTAAATTCGTAGTCATCGTATTATTTAGTAGATAAACAGCGAGTTATTTGCAAATCGGTTTTACTTAAATTAATATATTGATACGATGACTGTCAATATTTTTAGGTTTTGTCTTGCGGATATGAGGTATAATAAGCTTAATATTCTTATTTTTGATTTTTGCTTATGAAACGATTTACAATTATAACAGCCGGCGGTATCGGTAAACGAATGCGTTCGGAAATTCCGAAACAATTTTTATTGCTCAGGGATTTACCGATTTTAATGCATTCAATTAAAAGGTTTTATGCGTTTGATAATCAGATGAAAATTATTCTTAGTTTACCGTCGGATTATTTTGATTATTGGAATAACTTGTGTCATCAATATCATTTTGAAATAGCTCATAAATTAGTTTCCGGTGGTGAAACACGTTTCCGTTCAATAAAAAATGCGCTTGATATGATTACGGAAGAAGGTGTCGTTGCCGTTCATGACGGAGTTCGTCCGTTAGTGAGTCCGGAAACGATAAAAAGAACATTTGAAACGGCTGAAAAAAAAGGTAATTCCGCGGCATCTTGCGATATTGTATATTCTTTAAGAAAAATATCCGGCAAATCGAATATTGCCGTTGACCGTAATTTATTTAAAGAAATTCAAACACCACAAACGTTTCATGTAAAAGACCTACAAGAATCTTACAAAGTTGATTTCAGAGATGATTTCACAGATGATGCAAGTGTTTTTGAAGCAGCCGGACATAAAATACATCTTGTAAAAGGCAATAAAGAAAATATTAAAATAACAAGCCCCGAAGATATCCTAATTGCAGAAGCTTTATTGAATCGTATCGGTTAAATTTTCGCGTTTTTCTAAATCTTCGTAGTATTTATCATCACGTTCCAACGAATTATCATGTTTAAACGGTTTTTTTCTGCCGAACAAATCAGTACCGTTTTTTTTGCGTTTTCGCATATCAATGTAATATGAAAAACCGGCAATAGGCATTATAAGGAATCGATTACGTCCCGGTATGGTTGAAAATGCCAGTTTTAATCCTGCAAATCCGCTTAAATGTTTACCGTAATATCCTGAAATTCCCAATTTGCTTTCAATTGAATAATTGTTCACGAAACCGTATGCATAGTAGTCTAAATCAGCAAAATAGTTATAGGTATAATTGAGATGTCCGTCTAAATCAATTCCGGCATACCAAATAAAACCCGGGATTAACACTGCTGTTTCTCGGTATAAAATTGATTGATAGATTAAAGGTTCATCAATCGGGCTGAATTTTAAAGCATATTTAAAACCCAATCGTCCGGTAATCAAATAATCACCGGCACTGCAATGATCAGGTTCATGCAAATAATGGCTGACTAATACTTCACTTTGAAAAGCAAGAACTCCGGGAACATTCGCATCTTCGGGGTGAAAATGCGTAAAACCGAAAGGCAATCTTTGATTTAAGTTTAGCGCAAATTTCGGAAAATAAATACCGTGCCTTGAAGAAAACAAAAACCGTTGTTTAAATAATTCAAATCTGAGCCATTGCCGTTTATAAAATACATGCGGCATAACAAAAAAAGCAAGCGGATGAGCCGACAGTTCATCTTTTTTTGTCAGTCCGAATTTTGCCGGTCTGAATAAACTTAATTCCAA
>JANTGL010000104.1 GCA_024762915.1 Bacteroidales bacterium
ACTAGCGGGTTAATTTTAGAATATTTTTGTATTATATTCTGATAATTAAGAAATTGAAAAATACTGTCTGTCGAATAAACAATACCTCCCGGTAAAATTTGATACAACAATTTTATTACGGAATCTTTTTTTTGATTCTCCGCTTTACCGAAATCGGCAATTATTAATTGCCCGAGCTTTTCTTCATCCGACAGATATTTTAAAGTTGTATCGGCATATTCGGTATTAACATTCAAAAAATCAATCGAATAAGGAGATGCTTTCAATTCTTTTTTATTGATAAAAAAGACTGAAAGAAGAATTATAAGAATCCCTAAAATAAAAAAAATAAAATATTTAGATTTTAAATTAATTCTGCCTACTTTAAATTCTTTCATCCCTTCCTATTTTTTAATATTTTAAATAATTTAAGGTTCAAAAATAGAATTAATATGAAGAATATACGGATTCTTTCGACAAAATACCTGATTTGTTTGATAAGATTATTTATTGCGAGGATGATAATCGTTGACAACTTGTTTAAGATATTCTCTGTCAATATGGGTATATATTTCTGTTGTAATAATTGATTCATGACCCAACATTTCTTGTACGGCACGTAAATCTGCACCTCCTTCAACTAAATGTGTTGCAAAAGAATGACGAAACGTATGAGGACTTATATTTTTCTTTATTTCAGCATCTTGTACCATTTTTTTTATGATTGTAAAAATCATTACACGAGTTAATTGTCTGCCGTAACGATTTAAAAACAAAATATCTTCGTATTCAATTTTAATATCAAGATGATTCCTGTAATGTTCTTTATAATAATTGATTTCATGAATAGCTTTTTCACCGATCGGAATTAATCTTTGCTTACTTCCCTTTCCCGTAACGATTATAAAACCTTCTTTAAAATGCAGATTTGATAATTTTAAATTAACCAACTCAGAAACTCTTAAGCCACAGGCATATAATGTTTCAACAATGGCTTTATTGCGATGCCCTTCGGGTTTACTCAAATCAATTTTTGATTGTAATAAATCAATTTCTTCTACAGATAATACTTCAGGAAGTTTTCGACCGATTTTTGGGGATTCCAGCAGATATGCCGGATTATTTGCTACATCATTTTCCAATACTAAATAATTAAAAAAAGCTTTAATACCCGAAATAATGCGAGCTTGTGACCGGGAACTGATATACACTGAATTCAATTCATAAATAAAGTCTTCAAGCTCCTTTAAATCAATTTCTTTTGGTTCTTTTTTAGTATAATCGGCTAATTTTTTAACATCATTTACATAAGCATTCGTTGTATTTTGTGATAATGATTTTTCTAATTTCAAATATATTTGAAAATCAAAAATCTTTTCTTTCCATATTTTTTTAATGTAATTCTCTGACATTTACTTTATAATCAATAATATTTTTCAAATAAGACAGAAATTTAATTATCTGTCAAAGTTACTATAAATACTGATAAAACTTATCATTAAAAAAGAATAAATCATAAACAAATTCGAACATTGTATAAAAAAAAAGAAAAATAATTTGGTTACTTAAGTAATTTTCAATAATTTTATAACTCAATTTGAAGTTATTACTATAAAAAACATTAAAATTTGATATATCATGAAAAACAAAAAAAATGATGTAATTTTAATACCGACGGATTTCTCAGAAGTTTGTCAAAATGCAATAGATCATGGCGCTTCTATTGCTCATACGATGAAATATCGAGTTGTTTTATTACATGTTATTAATAAAGATACTGATAAATTTTTAGATGATGAAAATTTAAGTGATGATGCAATTTCTGAAAAACTGGAAAAAATTGCTTCAAAAGCATCAAAAGACTATAATGTTCAAGTTGAATTTTTAGTTAAAAAAGGAGATTTATTTGAAAATATAAAAGAAGCATCAGAAACTGTAGGTGCAAAATTAATTATCTTGGGAACTCACGGAAAAGTCGGATTCCAAAAAATTACCGGAAGTTATGTTTTGAAAGTTATAAGCGTAACAAATGTTCCTACTGTTATTGTACAAAAAAGAAGATATGTTGAAGGATATGAAAATATTGTATTCCCGATTACGGCATCAACACAAGACAGACAAAAAGTAACTTGGGCAATCAATATTGCAAAAATGTTTGATGCAACCGTTCATATGATTCCTAAATTTGAGTCCGGTAAATTTTATAAAAACAGAATCATGAGTATCACAAAGCAAATTAAAAATTTGTTTGATGAATACAATATAAAATATGTTGACAAAGTTTCTTCACCCACAGAGGGTAATTTCTCAAAACAAGTTTTAGATTATGCAATTGCAAATGATGCAGAATTAATCATGACTTTAGTAAATAAAGATAAAGGATTATTCTTTTCATCATGGGATGAAAAGTTGATTTATAACACATCTCAAATTCCGGTAATTTGCATTAATCCGGTTGATACTAAGAAAACGACTTGGGTCGGTTATTAAAAAGAACGTCATTAAATAAAAAGAACTTACATTTTAGAAAATGTAAGTTCTTTTTTTATGCACCTACAGTAACTTCTGTCATCGTATCTTCATGCAAATATCTTTGTGCTGTTTTAAGAATTATTTCAGGAGTAATTGTCTTTATTGCTTCAAAATATCGGTAAAAATAATCTTTAGTTAAATTGTAAGTAATAATAGATTTGTAGGCTTCAGATAATGCTAAAGGCCCATCAAAAATTTTAATAAGATTACCGAATAACCATCTTTTAACTCTGATTAATTCGTCTTTACCAACAAGAACAGTTCTTATTTTTTTTAATTCTTTATAAATCTCAACTAATGCTTTTTGATAAACATCTTTACTTGAATCTGCAGAAATTACAAAAAAACCCGATTCTAATAAGGAAACATTACCGGCATAAATTCCGTATGTATAACCTTTATCTTCACGTATATTCGTCATTAATCTGGATCCGAAGTATCCGCCCAATATTACGGAGCAGATATTTAAATTAAAAAAATCCGGATGTAATTTCTTAATGGTTATTTTCCCAACTTTAATAGAAACTTGAACCGTATTTTCAATTTTATGAAAAATTTTAAGAGCTTTTTTGTCGGGAATTTGAATATTTTTTTTAAACTGATTTGTTTCAGAACGTTTTAATCGATTAAGAAACAATTTTAATATATCCGGATGTTCTTCTTTCACTTTTCCGGAGAGCATAACAAACATATTACCGATATTATAAAATTCATGGTAAAATTTCAGAATTTGTTTTCTCTCGACTTTCTTAAAATCAGTTTCTTTTACTGAAATTCCGTACGGATGTTTCTTCCCGAAAATTGATTCTGCAAAAAGATCAGAGGAAACAGCATCTGTTTTTTGTTGATTGATTAAAAAAGATTGGTATTTATTTCTTAAAAAAATATCAATTTCCCTTTGAGGGAAAAAAGCATCAAACAAAATTTCAAATAACAATTGAAATGTTTCTTTAAAATATTTATTCAAAGTGTATAATGTAACCGAAACAGAATGTTTACCGGTTTCTGTTTCAAGATAAGCACCGTAAAAGTCAAAACTTTCAGATATTTTCTCCGAAGAAAGTAATTTTGTCCCTTTATCAATCAAAGCATTTGTTATTTCAGGAATTAACGGATTTTCATGATAAATGTTCCCGGCATTAAAAACAAAATCTAATTTAAGAATATCCTGATCTCCTGAATTAAGAATATATACGGGAACTGAATCAGCCAATAAAAGTTTCTGTATTTCTTTAAAAGTTATCTTTTCACTTGTTTTGAAAGTCGGTTGACTTCTTCTGTTCAGCATATTCATAAATTTATTCATCAACTATTTTTATTCAGTATCAGGTCCGACACGGTAGGCTTTTTTGATATATTTAATTTTTCGAATTTGCTTTAAAATAGAATTTAATTTTTTAACATCAGAAACGGTTATTTCAATAATCCCGAAAACAGCATTTTTATCAACATTAATTTTTAATTCTGTCATATTAACATTATGATTTTTAGAAATTATATCAATAACTTCAGCAAGCAATCCTGTATTATCAACACCGTTAAATCTTATTTTAGTCGGAAATTGAGTTTCAAGGGTTAAATCCCAGAAAATTTTAGCCGTATTTTTTCCGTCTGTTGAATTAAGCATTTTTGCATTTGAACATTCATTTCGATGAACAATAAATTCATGATTATTTTTTCTGAAAATCACGGCAATATCTCCGGCAACAGGTTTACAACATTCACCCAATTCAATATTTTCTAAATTTTTTATTACGAATTTTTCTTTCGGATTAAACTCAGTTTCTTTTATCGGGGCAACTTTATCACTGCTCCATAAATTTGTTACCAAACCCAAAACTCTGCGTCGACTTTTTACGAATGAGGCTATATCAACCTCATTTACAGTGTCATTTGCTATACGATAATATAATTCTTCGTCATTTTCACAATGAAATTTTAGTTTTAATTTTGATAAATCTAAATCATTAAATTTATATTTTTCATCAATTTTTTGAAATAACGTCTTTCCGATTTTAATCTTTTTTCTTTTTTCTTTTCGAATATGTTGTCTTAATAAATTTTTATTACTGTTACTGCTTAATGCATCTATTCTGGCAGAATTCACCACAATATCATCAGAAGTAATAATTTTAACTTGATCTGCATTTTTTAATTTAAAGTTAAAACTTACAAGTTTACCGTTTACTTCAGCTCCTTGAAAATGCAAACCTAAATCAGAGTGAATTTGAAATGCAAAATCCAAAACGGTAGCATCCTTGGGTAATTTAACAACTTCTCCCTGTGGTGTTAAAGCATATATTTCTCGATGTTGCGGTCGAATTAATTCAAGAATTTCATTTTTTGTTAAATCTTTGTTATTAATTATTTCTTTTACGGAACGTACCCACCTGGATACATTATCTAAATGCTCGTTTTTACAATCAGAAGCAAATCCTTTAGAGGATATCAAATGCATTCTTTCGGTCATTATTTGCACTTCTGCCCATTTGCCTAAATACATGACATCAGCAATAAGTGCTTGGAATCCGTTTGATTTCGGGGTTGATATCCAATCTTTAAAAGTATGTTGACGGGCCGGAAAAATATCAGTGAGGGAAGAGTAAGCAATATAACATTGTTGTTTTTCGGAATAACTTTTCATCGGTGTAATAATAATTCTTACCGAATTAAAATTATGAATATCATTAAAAGACATTTTTTTTGTTTGAGTTATTCGCCATGCTCTGTATAATGATCTTTGAGTTATTTCAATTCGAAATCGGAATTTGTTTTTAGGAAAATCCGATTTTATTTTTTCGGCAATTTCATTTAAATATTCAGTTCTTTCTTTAAGTGATTTATCTGCTTTTTCTTTGGTTCTTTGATACTCAAACGGCATTCGATACTTAAAACTCAAATCTTCCAGCTCTTTTTTTATGTCGAATAATCCCAATAAATGAGCCAGAGGTGCATATATATCATAAGCTTCCGCTGTTTTAATCATTTGCGAATTTTCACTTATGCCTTCAAATGTTCTCAAATTATGCAAACGATCGGCAATTTTCACATATGCCGTTCTTAAGTCGGATGACATATTATTAATAAACTTTTTAAATGTTTCGACTTGAACTGTACTGTTCGGATCAAAACCTTCTAAAATCTTGGTAACCCCGTCAACAATTCCTGCAATTTCTTCACCGAATTCTTTTTTAATATATTCTGTCGTATATTCACCATTGCTGTCTTCAACAACATCATGCAAAAGTGCGGCTGCGGCAGTTGTTGTTCCGAGTCCCATTTCTGTGGTAATAATTTTAGCTACTGCAATAGGATGAACTATATACGGTAAATGCTGTCCCGTTTTACGAAATTGTTTTAAATGAACGATATCTGCCAATTCAAATGCTTTAGTAATAATTGCCAGAGATTTGGGATTCTGAAGTTGAGGAGATGTTTTAATAAAATCATCGAAACGTTCTATAACGATTTTTCGTTTTTCTTGATATGTCAACTTCTTATCTTTCACTTGTTTTCAAAAAAATAAACAGATTCCGATAAAATCTGTTTTTAATATTTCCCAAAAATAATACAGATTTTTTATTTTAGGAAAAAAGTATCAGAATATTTAAATTTATCAGTAAGCCATACTTTCTGTAAATAAACAATTAATACACCAAAGTTACGTATTTTTTTAACTTCACGTACTTACCTTTTGAATTTTTATATTTTACAATATAAAGATAGGAAGAAATCGGAGCAAGTTTTCCGTTTTTTAACATTCCGTTCCAACCTATATCAGGATTCATACTTTCAAATAAGACATCACCAAATGAACCGTATATTGTTAATTGATAATCAGATATAAATGCTGCTTTAGGTTTAAAAATTCGATTTTCATCAATCGCACTTTTAGGATTAAACGCATTGGGAAATATTACGGTTTCATCTTGTTCGGCACAAGAAATATTTGATTTATTAAAAAAATCACTTTCTTTTATTTGTACGTAATAACAAAATTTTCCGGAAATTGTTTCTGATATAAACTGATTTTCATAAA
Source organism: Bacteroidales bacterium (assembly GCA_024762915.1). Lineage (GTDB taxonomy): Bacteria > Bacteroidota > Bacteroidia > Bacteroidales > JAADGE01 > JAADGE01. The sequence continues at coordinate 6,551 of JANTGL010000104.1, forward strand.
GAGATTGAAGATTATCTTCAAATGAATGATTTTCGGTATCAGAAATTTGATTAAATTGAATATTATTCTGTAAGCGAAAAATGTGATACACTGAATTTGTATATATATCATTCCATTTCAATGAATTAATTCGGTTATCAGAATATGCTGTTGCAAAAAAAGCAATATTACTTAAAGTATCGGACCTAAATACAATATTTCCGCAATAATCAACAGCTGCAATATAATAATAAGCATTTTTATTAATATCTATGTTTTTGTCTGAAAATTCAGCCCCTGAATTAATTATGTTTGCACTTTGAATTTTGTCGATTTGCAAATAATCTGAATTGAAAGTTTCACTTTTGAATAAATAATATTCATCAACATCAGCATTTGCATCTACAGAAAATAAAATATTAAATTCCGTATTATTAGATACGACGGCTGAATCAACTTTCAAAAATGAAGGAAAATGAATTGCTTGAGTAGTAATTAGTTTCAAATTTGAAAGTGATTCTGTTCCGTCATTTCGAACGGCTTTTATATAATAATTATAGACCGAATTATAATTAGGATTTGTATCAATAAAGATGGTATCATTATAGGATTTCTCAGCTATTTTAATAAAACTCCCGGAATTTTCTTTTCGATAAATCAGATATTTTAAAAATACATTCTCCCATCCGATATAATTATTCCAAATAAGGCTTATTTTATTCGAACAATAATCATAATTACCTGTTACATACATGGTTTTATGCTTAACACCGGGCAAACTAAAAACCGTATCCGTCCCGTTAATTTTATAGGCCGTTATTTCATAAATTTCCGATTGAATATTCGGACTTGCCTGACCATAACTGATCGAATTATCTTCAAAACTAAAAACATTGGGATTTTCAATTTTTTTAACCGTATGCCAAGTGTTATCAGGAACGGTGGGATAAGAACGAATAAAACGTTTTACGGCATATCCGTTTAATACAGACGAATTATTAACAGACCAATGAATTACGGGGAGAGAACTTATTTGATTAACCGTAACAAAATCTATTGTAGGAATTTCAACTGATTGAGCAAAAAAGGACTTAGTTAAAAGAATAAATATCTGAAAAAAAAAGATGTATTTACAAAACCTCAAAACAGAATGGGTTTATATCAAAGAATCTATTAAACCTTGTGTATAGTCATCATCATCCTCTTCATCATCATAAGGTACCAACTCAAAATCAATCTCAAGCATACTTTCATAGTCATCTCCGGCTTCTTCCAAATCTTCATCATCTTCAGGATAAAACCATCGAATTTTCACATTATGTCCGTCTTCCGAAATTTCCTCAAGACGTAACATAATCATCATTAATATTTTAGAAGAAACTGTATTAAAATAAGTCAACTTAAAATTAAACACTGTCTCGTCCAAAGGATCTTGACTGTATTCATCCAACCATTCAAATACGGGATCATAAAATTCAATTGCATCCTCAGGACATGTTTTCCCTGAAATCTCAAATCTTCCGGATTCTTTATCTAAAATAATACCGGGTAAATATCCTTCGGGTTTGTAACTTAAAATATTCATAAAAACATTTTTCTAAAGACACTTCTTATAATGCAAAAATATAAATAATATTTAATAAAACCTGATATTTTCACTAAAATCAGTTTATTATTTTATTTCCGTAAATTGCTGAACAAACAGATAAAGAGGTTAAGGATACTCCGAGCAAACCATGAAAATTAATACTTTGACCGGATAAATACAAATTATTGAATTTTGTATTTATCGGCAATATTGTTTCGGAAATTTTATTGAATTTTTTTAAAATACCGTATGCAGATCCGTCGGGACTTCCCGTATAATCTCTAAATGTCAATGGTGTTGAAACATAATATTTATCTATTGCATTTGAAAATCCGGGAATTATTTTTTCAATTTCAGAGAAAATCCTTTCTGCTTTTTCTTTTTTTAAATAATCATAAGTTTTTCCCCTCCTGCCGGTTTTTGTATGAAGCCATTTTTCATAATCAAACATATTATCTTCACACATTATTTTAATTATTCCGGAGAATTTCTTATTCTTTCCCGAAACAGGGTGATAAAGCAAAATTGATTCA
>JANTGL010000105.1 GCA_024762915.1 Bacteroidales bacterium
AGTATTACTTCTGCAAGTGTTAATATTGCCAATATACAAATAGAAGAAAATTCCGGTAATGACGGTGAAAATGTCGGCGATAATTCAAATGACGGAAATGACACTAATGAAGGTACAGATTCAAACGAAAGTACTGAAAACGATTCAATTAACGGTAGTGACAGCGGGGACATTCTGCTTGCAGGACCCTATGTTCTTGATGTTACGGGAGGTTCGGCTTCAATCGGTCAAATTAATGTTTATCCCGGTACTTTTAAGAAAGTTGACTTTGAGTTTCAAACAAGCTCTCAATTAAATGATAAATCAATTGTAATTTCGGGATACTACACTACTGCTGACGGAACACAAATACCTTTTACCCTTGAATCCGCTTATGCTCAACAAGTACAATTACCGCTTGCAGGATCAGGAGTTACGGTTTCAACCGACAGTACCGTAAATATTAATATTGTATTTGATATTAATGCATGGTTAAGTAATATTGATTTTGCATCGGCTGCTGTTACAAACGGTGAAATAATAATAGATACTGTAAATAATTCAGTTTTATTATCAGCATTTGAAGCAAATTTGAATACTTATGCTGAACAAGGAGATTAAGTTTTTTCATAATAATTAATTTAGTTTAATTTAGGCAAGTTGTTTAAAGCAACTTGCTTTTCATATATTTTAAATCTTATAAAATGCATAAACTATTATACAGTCTTACTTTAATCACTTTTCTTTTTACAAATATTTCGGCACAGAATAAACGTACAAGAGACCGCAGCTTTTCACAAAGTTTAATAAATGCCTCTTTAACAGCAAGCTACCAAAACGGCTATGTATTTCCTACAAACGATTTTGTCAAAGGCATTAATGCCGAAAAAGACACAATAGATGCATATCAAACATTTTCTTTAAAATATACGAAACAGTTAACAGGAAAGAAACTGTGGCAGCAATTGTTTAATTATCCCGAATATGGCGGCGGAATTTACCTTGCGGATTTTCATAACCCTGAAGAAATCGGTTTGCCCGTTGCTTTCTATGCTTATTTCTCGGCTCCTTTTCAACGGTGGGATAAATTCACTGTAAATTATGAATTAAGTTTAGGGTTTGCATTAAATTGGAAAAGCTACTCTCCTGCGAATCAATATAATATAGCTATCGGAGCAAAAGAAACTGCATATATTGACTTAGGAATAAAAGCGGAATATCAAATTTCTGACCGCTTATCTGCCGATTTTGGTTTTAGTCTGTCGCATTTTTCTAACGGCAGATTGAAAGAACCTAATTTCGGCTTAAATACAATTGCACCAAAAATAAGTTTGAAATATAATTTAAGCAAAAGTCAAAATTCGTTTATTAAGAATGATATTCCGATATTTAAAAAAAAGAATGAGTTTTATTTTACGGCCTTTTACGGATCTAAAAATATATTGTTTGACAGTCTTAATTTTAAGATTTCACAAAAATTTGAAGGAGAATCGTTTAATACCTTTGGTTTATCGACTACTTATAACAGACAAATAAGCTATAAATCAAAATTCGGTTTTGGTGCCGACATTTCTTATGACGGTTCCGTAAATGCACAAATTGCCGTTGATGAAGGCGATCCGGATATTATACCCGGTCCGTTCTTTGATAATATCCAAATGAGTATTTTTCCTTCTTATGAATTAGTTGTTCATAAAGTGTCCGTTATAATCCAACCTTCATTTTATATTTACAGAAAAAAATTAAAAAATCAAAGTCCTGTTTTTTATCAACGCATCGGATTAAAATATAATTTTTATAATAATTTATATTTGGGTTTAAATCTGAGAGCTTATAAGTATCATATTTCTGATTTTATAGAATGGAATATCGGATATCGAATAAATTAACATTGACAGAATCTGATTGTTATACAAAGTAATCATAACTTTGTAAAAAAACTCTGTAATTATCCCTGCATTTTTCATTATCTGTGTACCCAAACGTGTACCCTTTAAATGAAAAAGAGACCAACAAATTAATGTAAGTCTCTCATTTTCAGTGTCGGGGTAGCAGGATTCGAACCTGCGACCCTCTGCTCCCAAAGCAGATGCGCTAACCGGGCTGCGCTATACCCCGAAAATTTCTGAAAAGCGGAGAGGGGGGGATTCGAACCCCCGGTACCGTATCGACGGTACGCCGGTTTAGCAAACCGGTGGATTAAGCCACTCTCCCACCTCTCCGGAAAAGCGAATGCAAATGTATAACAAATATAAAAAACGGACAAAAAATTCTTATTTTTTTTTATTTTATAAGATATCTTGCTGTCCGTCTGCTCAATTGACGTAAAATTACTTTTCGTTTTGAAATCATTTTATTTACTGCATCATCCGTATAATGTCGAATTGTTATTAATTCTAAATTAGAGTTATATAAAACTTTAAAGTCAGTTTTTAATTCTTTTATGAAATCAGGAATTTTAAACGGATCATTCGTAACACATACGGAAAAACTGATAGCGGAAGATTGCATTAAATTCATTTTAATTCGATGTTTCGATAATTTTATGAAGATTTTTCCGAGATTATCTTCAGAAATAAATGAAAAATCACGAGTAGAAATTGAAATTAAAATTTGATTTTCTTCAATTATATATATCGGTTTTTCAGGGTAAAAATCTTTGTTGAATTTAGATATATCCGTAATTTTAGTTCCTGAATTTCCGGGTTTACAGAAAGATCTTACATAAATCGGAATTTTTTTATTTTGCAAAGGTTTGATGGTTTTAGGATGCAAAATTTTTGCACCGTAAAAAGCTTGTTCCAATGATTCTCGGTAGGATAATTTGGGAAGTAATACAAAGTCTGATGTTTTTGCAGGATCAGCATTATAAATTCCGTCGACTTCTTTCCAAAAAATAACTTCTTCGGCATCAGTTGCATAAGCTAATACAGAAGCTGTAAAATCACTTCCTTCTCTTCCCAGCGTTGTTGTTTTATTTTCTTTATTTGCAGCAATAAATCCTTGAGTAATACAGATTTGATGTTTCTTTGAAACACATTTATTTTTAATATTATTTATTGTATTGTCCCAAATCACTGTTGCTTCAGAATAAGCAGAATCAGTTAAAATTATTTTTCGAATATCTTCAAAACAACAATCAATTTTTTGTGATTTTAAAAATTCAAAAATAAGAATTGAAGATAAAACTTCGCCGTATGATACTATTTGATCATATTCATAATGATAATTTTTACTTATTTCTTTTTTAAAAAATAATTCAATTTCATCAAAAACAGTAACTAATTTCTCAGAAACAGATTTGAAATCGTTAAATTCAAAAATTTCTTTTGCGAAATTAATATGATATGATTTTATTGTATGAAAAATTTCCTTATCAAATCTGTTTTCAAAATAATAAGTATATAATAATTTCTCAAATTTTGATGTGATTTTATTCAATGCCGATATTACAATTATTAATTTTTCTCCTTTATATTTATTTAAAACATTCAGTAATTGAAAAGCATCTTTACTTTTTTTTAAAACACCGCCGCCGAATTTAAAAATCTTCATTTTATTCTGAATAATTTAAGATGTCAAAAATGGTAAAAATATAAGAAAATGACTAAATTTTTTTACTTTTGTGTTTATTTCCTTAAAACCCAAAATGATGTCAGTTACAACTCTTAATGAATTCATAATAGAAAGGCAATCAGATTTCCCTTATGCAAAAGGCGAACTTTCGCGTTTGTTAACACATATCGGAGTAGCGGCAAAAGTCGTAAACAGAGAAGTAAATAAAGCCGGATTGGTCGATATTCTTGGAGATGCAGGAACAGATAATGTTCAAGGTGAACACCAAAAGAAATTAGATGTTTATGCTGATGAAAAATTTATTAATTCATTAAAAGCCAGTGGTGAATGCTGTGGTATTGCTTCTGAAGAAAATCAAAATATTGTTACTTTTGAAGAAGATTTACCCAGACAAGGGAAATACATTGTTTCTATGGATCCGCTTGACGGATCTTCTAATATTGATGTAAATGTTTCTATCGGTACGATTTTTTCAATCTTTCGAAGAGTTTCACCAATCGGTCATAAAGCAAGTATGGAAGATTTTTTGCAAGAAGGAACGAAGCAAGTTGCTGCCGGATATATTATATACGGTTCATCTACAATGTTGGTATATACTACAGGCAGAGGTGTGAACGGTTTTACGCTTGATCCTTCAATAGGCGAGTTTTGTTTATCTCATCCCGATATTCTGACTCCTCATTCCGGAACAATATATTCAATAAATGAAGGAAATTACATTAAATTTCCCGAAGGTGTTAAGCGATATATTAAACATTGTCAAGAAAAAGACATACCCACGGGAAGACCTTATACTTCAAGATATATCGGTTCATTAGTAGCTGATTTTCATAGAAATTTATTGAAAGGAGGAATTTTTATATACCCGAAAACAGCCGGATATTCAACAGGTAAATTGCGTTTGTTGTATGAATGTAACCCCATGGCCTTTATTATTGAACAAGCAGGAGGAAAAGCAACTGACGGAAGAGGAAATCGTATTATGGATATGAAACCGGAATCACTTCATCAAAGAGTTCCGTTTTATGTAGGATCTCGAAATATGGTAAATAATGCTGAAGAATTTATGAAAGAGTTTGGTGATAAAGAGCCTGATATTAAAGAATTTCAATAATCATTTAATGCCAAAGATATTAGTAACCGGTGCTAACGGACAACTCGGAAATGAAATCAGAATAATTGCTTCAAATTATTCAAATTTTGATTTTATTTTTACGGATATTGATGAATTAGATATTACGGAATTTTCTGATATTCAAAAGTTTTACTCCGGTAATAAATTTGACGGTATCATTAATTGTGCAGCATATACGAATGTTGATAAAGCTGAAAATGATACGATAAATGCACAAAAAATCAATGCAAATGCCGTTCAGAATTTAGCAGAAATTTCCGGTCAATATCAACTTCCGTTTATTCATATTTCAACCGATTATGTGTTTGACGGTGAGAGTAATATTCCGTATACTGAAAATGATAAAACAAACCCTCAATCTGTTTACGGGAAAACTAAATTGCAAGGAGAAGATTATGCAAAATCTGCCTTTAAATATTTTATTATCAGAACATCATGGTTATATTCGTCTTTTGGGCAAAATTTTGTAAAGACCATGCTTCGTCTCGGAAAAGAGACAGATGAAATTAATGTTGTTTCCGACCAAATTGGTTCACCGACTTATGCCGAGGATTTAGCCGTTGGTGTTTTGGAAATTGTTCTTCAAACATTTAAAAATCCTGAACGTCATCTTTCAGGAATTTATCATTTTTCAAATAAAGGTTTCTGTTCTTGGTCTGAATTTGCTGACGAAATTATGACTGCCTCAAATTTGAATTGCAAGGTAAATCCGGTTTCGACAGAAGCATATCCTACGATCGCAAAACGTCCGAAGTACAGTTTACTTGACAAATCAAAGATTATAAAAACATTTGGCATTAAAGTTCCTTTTTGGAAAGACAGTTTGAGAAAATGTTTACTGAAAATGAATGAGAATAATTAAATTCAGTTAATAATCTAAAAATATGAAAACAAAACGAGAGATAACCGAAAATTGGTTGCCGCGTTATACAGGCCGGGCACTCGAAGATTTTTCGGAATACATACTGCTTACAAATTTCGGATATTATCTTGAATTGTTTTCCGAAAAATACAAAGTGCCGATTATAGGTAAAGATAAACCGATGCCTTCCGTTTCTGCCGAAGGAATTACATTAATTAATTTCGGAATGGGAAGTCCGAATGCAGCTACAATTATGGATTTATTGAGTGCTGTTGATGTAAAAGCTGTTTTGTTCCTCGGAAAATGCGGAGGACTTAAAAAGAAAAATAAATTAGGCGATTTAATACTTCCGATTGCTGCAATCCGAAGTGAAGGTACATCTGATGATTATCTTCCTGTTGAGGTGCCGGCTTTACCTGCATTTAATTTACAAAGAGCCGTATCTTCAGTTATTGTGAAAGAAGAACGTGAATATTGGACAGGAACAGTCTTTACGACTAATAAACGGGTTTGGGAATATGATGAACGCTTTAAAAGATATTTGCAAAAAACACGTGCCATGGCTATTGATATGGAAACAGCAACGATTTTTACGGTCGGTTTTGCAAATGAAATTCCTTCCGGTGCTTTATTGCTGGTTTCCGATCAACCAATGATTTCTTCCGGTGTTAAAACTTCGGAAAGTGATTCCTTAATCACTTCTGAATTCGTTATTCAACATCTTGAAATAGGAGTAAAATCGCTTCATGAAATAAAAAATAACGGTCAATCTGTTAAACATCTGCGATATGATTAAATAATTTGGAAAACGTCGTTTGACAAATTATTCCGGTTATTAATATTTGGTAAAAGATAATTTAACTTAAAATCAAAATAATTTTTATACTTTTGATTTTAACAAATTTAAATTATAATAAAATCCAAAAATTATGAGGAATAAAATAATGTTATTGATTTTAACGGTTTTTTCTGTTCAAATGATGAGTTTTGCCCAAAATGAGGCACGATTACTTCGATTTCCTGCTATTTATGACAATCAATTGGTTTTCACCTATGCCGGTGATTTATATACTGTTGATTCAAACGGCGGAGTCGCTCGAAAATTAACCGGAAGTATCGGTTATGAAATGTTTGCTCGATTTTCGCCTGATGGTAAAAAACTTGCTTTTACGGCTCAATATGACGGAAATACCGAAGTGTATTTAATGAATGCAATGGGAGGTGTTCCCGAAAGATTGACTTATACGGCAACCCTGCATCGTGATGATATTGCAGACAGAATGGGTCCCAATAATATTGTCATGGGTTGGAAACACGACAATAAAAATATTGTTTTTCGCAGTCGAATGAAATCTTATAACAGTTTTAACGGTTCACTTTATACGGTTTCCGTAAAGGGAGATATGCCGCAAGAGTTACCTTTCCCTCGCGGTGGTTTTTGTTCTTATTCACCTGATGATCAAAAGATTGCTTTTAACAGAGTTTTCAGAGAATTCAGAACGTGGAAACGTTATCGAGGCGGTATGGCTGATGACATTTGGATTTTTGATTTTAAAACACATAAAACGATAAATATTACAAATAATCCGGCTCAAGATATCATCCCTATGTGGCATGGTGATAAAATATACTTTTTATCGGACAGGGATGAAAATAAACGAATGAACTTATATGTTTACGATACAAAAAGTAAAGAAACCAAAAGATTAAGCAAATATTCGGATTTTGATATAAAATTTCCGTCATTAGGCAATAAAGCAATTGTTTTTGAAAACGGCGGATATATTTATAAATTTGATTTAGCAACTGAGAAGATACAAAAAGTTAAAATTATTATTGCCGAAGATTTTGTTTCGGCTCGTCCCGTATTAAAAGATGTCAGTAAAGAAATTGCAAATTTTGAGATTTCTCCGGACGGTAAACGGGCATTATTCGGTGCTCACGGTGATGTTTTTACGGTTCCCGCAAAATACGGTGAGATTAGAAATTTAACAAATACATCAAGTGTTCACGAACGAAATTCTAAATGGTCACCCGACGGTAAGCACATTGCATTTATTTCTGACAAAACAGGTGAAAATGAATTATTCATTGTCGATCAAGCCGGAAAAAGTCCGCCTAAACAAGTTACAAAAGGTGGTGATACATATGATTATCAGGAATATTGGTCGCCGGACAGTAAAAAATTGCTTTGGGCAGACAGGAAACAAAGATTACGTTTTGTTGATATTAAGTCCGGCGTTATTACTGAAGTTGATCAATGTCCTTATAACGAAATGCACAGTTATGCATGGTCACCGGACAGTAAATGGATTACATATTCTAAAACCGGAAAAAATCAATTTTCTCAGATTTTCGTTTATTCTACAGAACAAAAAAAATCATTTGCAATCACTGATAATCGCTATGATTCCGGCAGTCCGGTTTTTTCTGCAGACGGTAAATATTTGTTTTTTACGTCAAATCGAAATTTCAGTCCCACCTTCAGTTGGTTGGAATTGGATGCAGCCTATAATTATATGACCGGAATTTATTATGTTACTTTAAATAAAGATATACCGTCTTTATTCGCTCCTAAAAGCGATGAAGTGAAAATTGAAAATAAATCAATTAACAAAACGGCTGATAAAAAGAAAGATAAAAAAACAATAAGTTCTAAACCGTCCGTAAAATATAATTTTGACGGAATTTTTGACAGAATTGAAAAACTGCCTGTTCCGGCTTCGCAATATTTTAGTTTAACATCTGTCGCCGGTAAATTATTCTATCAACGCATGGGAAAAAAGGATGAAAAAGTAAAATTATTCGTTTATGATTTTACGAAGAGAAAACAAATTGATTTAGGCAGTGTTAACGGTTATGAAATTTCCGCTGACGGAAAAAAAATGTTGTTTGCAAAAGACAGAGCTTATGGCATAATTCCTTTGCCGAGTTCCAAAATTACGCTAAAAGAAAAATTAAATCTTTCCGGAATGCAAGTTATGGTTAACAAGCAAGAAGAGTGGAAACAAATTTATGATGAAGCTTGGTATCAAATGCGAGAGTTTTTTTATGCACCGAATATGCACGGAACCGATTGGAAAGCATTGCA
>JANTGL010000106.1 GCA_024762915.1 Bacteroidales bacterium
CAATGGGGATTGGCAATCATCGGAACTTTATACAAAATATTTTGGTATAAACCGAAATATCGCGCAATTTCTGCTTTTGCTTATGTTGCTATGGGATTGGTTATTGTTATTGCGGCAAAACCTTTAGCAGAAGTTATTGATAAAAAGTGTTTTATTTGGTTAGCAATCGGAGGAGCATCTTACATTATTGGTGTCATTTTCTATCTTGCAAAAAAAATACCGTACGGACACGGAATTTTTCATTTATTTATCATCGGCGGAAGTTTTGCACATTTTTGGGCAATTTACAATTATGTTTTACCGAATTTAAAAATTTAAAAATATGGACAAAGCTGAAATTTTCAGACAAACGGTCAGAAACAAATTTAAGTTTAAGTTATTTATGCTGAAAGAATTACCCTCAGCATTTTTTTCAGGCATTAATGTTACCGAAATTACGGAAGAAAAAGCCGTTGTGCGTATTCCGTTTAAGTTTCTCACAAAAAATCCTTTCAAATCGATGTATTTTGCCTCGCAGGCAATGGCTGCCGAGTTGGCAACCGGTATTTTGGCTTTATCTCAAATTTCAGGCAGAAAACCCACAGTTTCAATGCTGGTTTTTGATATGAATGCGCATTTCTCCAAAAAAGCCAGAACCGCTGTTAAATTTACTTGCACTAACGGAAGCGATATAAAAAATGCCGTAGAAAAAACCATTGCTACAGGCGAAGGTGTTACGGTTGAAGCTAAATCTGTCGGGATTGATAAGGACGGCGATATTGTTTCGGAATTTACCTTTGTTTGGACTTTTAAAGCTAAGAAACAGAAAGAGGCAAAATAATTTTTGCCTCTTTTAAAATACAATCTCGATATTTTACCATTTGTCGGTAAATTTAATTCCCCAAACGGTGATATCATCTCTTTGCTCTTCATCTCCTTGGTGTTTCGCTAATGTCTTGTCAATTAATCGTTTTTGATCGATTAGATCTAAATCTTTAGCTTCCTTCAGCATGTCAATAAATTTCGGTGTACCGAATCGTTTTCTTTCTGAGTTGTTTTGGTCAATAATACCGTCAGTAGTCAACCACATGATATCATCTTTAAAAAGATAAAAATCTTTGTTTGTAAATTCAATATTCCCTCTTTTTTGCTTTGATCCGCCTATGGATCTTCTTTCAGAAGATAGAATTGTAATGTCATTATTATTGTGAGAAAAATAATATAAGTCAGATTTTGCACCGGAATAGGTAATATGAAAAGAATTATTTTCTTTCTCAATAACACAAACTGACATATCCATTCCGTCGTTGTTATCAGAGGTGTCTTGCCTTAATGCTGTTTTTACTTTTTGATCTAAAGTTTCTAAAATAGCTTTAGGGCTGGACAGATTTTGTTCCGAGACTATTTCACTTAATAAACGGCTTCCGATCATTGACATGAATGCTCCGGGAACTCCGTGGCCCGTACAATCAACAACAGCCATGAATAATTTGTCAGGCTTCCCGTCTTTACCGGGTTTTTCGGCATACCAATAGAAATCTCCGGAGACAACATCCCTCGGTTTAAAAATAATAAATGAATCAAAATGTTTTTCTAAATCATCAGGAAGCGGTAAAATTGCCTGTTGAATATTTTTAGCATAATTAATACTGGAGGTAATTAATTCATTTTGTTTTTCAATTTGATCTTTTTGTTTGTGAATTTCAAGTTCAGATTGCTTTTCTGCCGTAATATCCGTATCAATTGAAATTAGTTTGGTAACATCATTATTTTCATCTAAAATAGGTGTAATTGTTGTTTGTACCCAAATATCTCTTCCGTTTCTTGTTTTACTTAAATTTTGGTAGGAACCGGTTTGTTTCGATTCTATAATATTAGATATAATCGTTTGAACTTCCGGATTAGTACTGGCACTTATGATGTTGTCATCCAACTCATTACGTAAAAGCTGAAGCGTGTAACCGTACATTCGCGTAAACCCGGCATTCACCCATTGGAAATTTCCTTTTACATCCATAATAGTTACGGCATTATCCGTTTCACTGGCAACAATTGACAGTTTTTCAAGTTCGGTATTGACAGATTCCAATAGTTTTGCTTGGTTTTGAATTTCGTCTTTTTGGGTATTGATAGCTACATATTGTTCGCTTAATTCTTTATTAACCTTTTGTTTGTTAATATAACTGTTAACAATAATAACCCCTAAAAATAAGAATATTACAAGAGCTGCAATGGCAAAATAAATAATATTCTTTTGTGTTGCAACGGTTTGTTGAGATTGCCCCAGACTTTCTTGTTTCTTTTTTAATTCTTCTTCTTTAGTTTTCAAATCTTTGGTTTTCGACAGTATTTCTTTATTTAACTCCTCTGCAAACGCTTTTTGTTTTTCAATGTTTTGTTCTTGTATTTTCAAAAAAACTTGATTTTTAGTTAAATCTTTTCTTTGTTTCATCACTTCCGCACTCATCGAATCAAGTTTTATGTTTTGTACTTTAAGTTCTCCTTCTTTTGCGGAAATTAAATATTCTTTACTTGAAATACTGTCTCTTTGAGCTTGAATCTTATTTTCTTGTTCTGTCAAGAGCTTTTCCTTATCTGCAATTTCTTTTATTTTTGCGTCTAATTTTTTTTGTTCAGCCAGAAATTTTTTGTTTGTTGCCGCATACATTTTTTGTATAGCTTCTCTACTACCCCCTGTTCTGATTAAGTTTCTTGAAAATATTATGTTATTTTGTGAGGCAAGTCTCGAATTAATATCAAACGGTTTCGGATCTTTCGGGTCATTTTTTCTGAAATTAATAATACTGTAGGCCGGCTGTTTTGACCGGTCAGACATAATTAAAACATTCTTTTCTTTAAGTTTCTGATAGACAAACCCTAAATATGCATTTTCATTTCTGGAAACATAAACAATGTGATTTGCTTGAATATCAGCATAATTCAAATAACGAATAATTTCTACGGGTTTTCCTTTAATAGTTCCGGTTTTTGCCAGTTTTTGAAGTTCATCAAACAAGGATTTGGAAGAAAAAACACCAATGGTATAAGTCGTGATATTATCTTCATTTTCCCAAGTAACTCCGTATGAAATATTAAATATCCATTGAGCTCTTTGTTGATCTTCAGTTTGTTGAGCAAAACTTTGTTTTACCGTAAATGAAAGTATTAACAAGCTTATTATAAATATTGTAAATTTGCTTTGACGTTTCATTTTATTTAATTTTTTTAAATATATATTTCTTTTTGTCTACGAAATTTTAACTTATTTGTTCTCTAAATCTTTAATTTTATTTTCTAAAAACAAAATTCGTTGCTTTAAACTGTCAATTTCTCGTTTCTTTCCCTCAATTTTTTTTTGTTCAGCCAGGAATTTTTTATTTGTTTCTGCATACATCCTTTGAATATCTTGCCTGTTTCCGCCGGTTCGAATCAATTGTTTTGAAAGGACAATATGATCTTGTACTGCAAGTTTTGTATTTATGTCAAATGGTTTTATTTATTTAAAATTATAAGCAAAAACTATACACAAACATACAAAAATAATACAATTTTAAATAAATTGAATGTTTTTTTTAAGTTTTTCGTACTTTTAAGGCCTCTATTTATACTTATTAAAACTTATGTTGTATAATTTTATTGAACATATCATTCAAATTGATGTCGATTTTTTTCTTTTTTTAAATCAATACCACAATCATTTTTTTGATGTGATAATGACTTTTGTCAGCGGAAAATATTCTTGGATTCCGCTTTATTTGTTTATTCTGTATTTAATTCTGAGAAAATTTAAGTTTAAAAAAGGACTCATTCTTTTTTTCGGTATCCTTTTCTTAATTGCTTTGTCGGATCAAACATCCGTATTCCTTTTTAAGTTTACTTTTCTTCGATACAGACCGTGTTTTAATCCCGCAATTTCAAATAGTGTTCATGTTGTTAATATTCCGGGCGGGAAATACGGATTTATATCTTCACATGCTTCAAATGTATTTGCATTAGCCCTATTCACAACTTTAATATTAAAAAACAACTATTATTCAATATTTATTTTCTTCTGGGCTTCTCTTGTAGCATACAGCAGAATATACTTGGGAGTTCATTATCCGCTTGATATTTTGTCAGGAGCACTTTGGGGAATGTTTTTAGCCTATCTGTTTTTTGTTTTACACAAAAAATACCTTGTTAAAATGGAATAATTTATTTCTTTTTATAATGATATTTTACAGATTCATTTTTATACTTACTTGTGTCTAAGGGGATTGTATGTCTGCTGCGTTTAAGATGTAAACCGCATTCCGGGCAACTTAAATCAATATCAGATAAATAATAACCGCATGCCGGACATCTGTTTTTATCGTTCAGCCATGTTTCTTGTTCTTTGGAAAGGGATTCTTTTTCAGAAACCGATAATTTATTCTTTTCCAAAATATTTGAAATTACAGAATGGATGTAACTGTTGATAATCATAATGTTAAGGATGTAAAAAAAAATAGAAAACAAAGAAGCAAACCAAAAAAAGAAACTCAAAGAAGCATAAGAAAATAAAGCTGCAAAAATTATAACAATAAGAATAATTTTAAGTAATTGATCTAAATGAATTGTGTAATTAATTTCACCTGAAATAATCTCAAATTCAAATAAAAACGGGATTTTCAAAAATGGTGAATGTGCTTTGAGTATATCGATTTTATCGGAATCTGCTGATGTAAAAGAATGTGTCCGTAATAATTTTTTTACAATAAGAGATTCTATGCTGCTTAAACTCTTCTTGTTATCGTAGAAATAAATTTTATCGGAATATGTATAAGGGAAACTCAACTCTTAAGAAAATGTGTTTTCTAAAATTTTAATTTCTGATACGGCATTTTCACAATCCGAAATAAAATCAAAAATTCGATCTTCATAGGTCTCCGGATTTAATGAATTTCGAATATCTGTTTCCAATAATTTCAGAAAGTCAGCTTGTTTGGTCATTCCGAAAATAGAAATACTTGATTTGGCTTTATGAATAAGTTCTGCCAAATCTTTATAGTTTTTAGTATTTAAAAATTCGGGTAATTCTTTTTTATATGTTTGAACTTGTTCTTTAAACAAAGAAAATATTTTTTTTATAAAATCGTTATTTTCTGAAACACCATATAAATAATCAGTGTTAATAAATTTATAATTATAAGGTGTTTTCATGATTATTTATTTATGCAGTTGACGAAATGAAATAAAAAATATTATTTTTGTTCTTTATTCTTATTTTTTGTGAATAAACAAATCTACAAAAAAAATTAAAACTATTCAATTTAAATTATGAAAAAAATATTACTCATTCTGTTTATTTCGTATTTTTCACTTTATTCTTTTGCTCAAAGAAAAAAAATAACAGCCTCCGGGCAAGATGCAGAATTGGCTTATAATGAAGGAATTAAAAGCTTTATGAGTCAGAATTATGTTAGTGCAATTGCATCTTTGGATAAAGCTGTTGAATTAAAACCGAATTTCGGTAAAGCATACTACAATCGGGGTGTTGTCAAAAACGAATTGCAAGATTATGAAAGTGCAATTGCTGATTTGTCGGTAGCGGCACAATTAGAAAAAAATATGCCGAAAGTTTATTTTGCTCGGGGTTTTTCAAGAGTAAATATTAATGATTATAAAGGAGCCGTTCAAGATTTTACTCAAGCATTATTGCAAGGGTATAAAAAACCGAATGTATATTATTACAGAGGCGTCGCCTATTTGAAATTAAAAAATTACGATGAAGCAATCAGTGATTTTAATAAAGCAATTGCTGTTAAATCTGATTATGCCTATGCATTTCATGACAGAGGAAGTGCTAAACGTTTGAAGGGAAATTTGGAAGGTGCTGCAGAAGATTACAGGAAAGCGGCACAAGTTGATTCTCAACTTTATTTTGCTTATAATAATTTGGGATCCGTTTTAAATGAATTAAAAAAGTTTGATGATGCCGTAAAAGCATACACAAAAGCGTTAAGTATAAACCCTGAATATTATGAGTCGTATAACGGAAGGGGATTGGCGAAATATGCCAAAGGATTGCAAATTCTCAGTCAAGATAAAAAAGAAGAAGCAGATAAAATATTTAATGATGCCTTAAGCGACTTTAAAAAAGCGGTTAATTTTAATAATACTTATGCCGAAGCCTATAATAACATGGGTGTGGTAAAATTAAAACTTAACGATTTTAAGGGTGCAGACGAAGCATTTACAAAAGCAATCAGCAATAATGAAAAATATGCGGAAGCATATGCAAACAGAGGAACGGCACGTGAAAATCTGAGGAGGTTTAAAGCGGCTTGTAATGATTGGAATAAAGCCGTTGAATTGGGAATCAGTCATTCGGAAAAATATATTAAAGGTTGTAAATAAAATAAGAATAAAATCTATGAAATTGAAAACGATTATATCATTGTTACTTCTTATCATACTTTTTCAAAGTTTTTCGTACTCTCAAAAATTTGTTAAAGTTAAAAAATCTGATTATAAAATTGAAGATGAGGGGTTTAAGGAGGCATGGAAGCATGTAAAAAAAGGAGGCCATTTTTTTAAGATGAATAAAAAAGGGGCTTTTTCGGAAGCTTTAAACGATTATTTAACGGCCTTAAATTATAATGAAGATAATGCCGCTTTAAACTATTTAACAGGTATTTGTTATTTAAAAACAGCAGAACCGAGAAAAGCTCTTAAATATTTGGATAATGCCTATTTTAATTATGCCGGCGTCACTGATGATATTCAATATTGGTTAGGAATGGCTTATCAATATAACTATCAATTTAAAGATGCGATTGATAATTATGAAGAATATCGTGAGTCTCTGACTGCCAAACAATATAAAAAACTTCAATACAAAATCAATAAACGAATTGAAGAGTGTGAAAGCGGACAAAAATTAATGAATAATCCTGTCAGATGTTTTGTCGATAATCTCGGAGACGGCATTAATACAAAAGCTCCCGAATACAGTCCGGTATTTTTCTTTAGAGATTCAATATTGTATTTTACATCCAGAAGAGAAAATACGACCGGCGGTAAAAAAAATCCGCATAACGGAATGTATTATGAGGATGTGTATCTTTCAAAATATGCAAACGGGAAATGGGGGAATCCACAACAAATGGAATTTCCCGTTAATACAAAACATAATGATGCCGTGACGGATATTTCTCCTGAAGGAAGAGAATTGTGTATCTACAGAGGATATAAAGGTGGCGGAGATTTATATAACAGTCAATATAAAGGAGATTATTGGAAAAAGCCCGGTAAAATGAAACGAATTAATAAAGGCAATTTTCGCGAAAGCTCAGTTTCGGTTTCAAGAGATTCAATGGTCCTTTACTTTATCAGTAACAGAAAAGGCGGACAAGGGCGTCAGGATATTTGGGTCAGTTATAAGACTCAAGACGGAAGAAAATGGCAAACACCCGAAAATTTAGGACCTGTGGTAAACACAAAATACAATGAAGAAACCGTAGAAATTTCTTCGGACGGCAGAGATTTGTATTTCAGTTCAAAAGGGCATAATACGATGGGCGGTTATGATGTTTTTAAGACACACAGAGAAGATGACGGGACATGGACAGAACCTGAAAATATCGGTTATCCGATTAATACTCCCGGAGATGATGTGTTTTTTATGTTAAGTCCGAATGAACATTTCGGTTATTATGCTTCCGACAGAGAAGGCGGATACGGTGATAAGGATATTTATGAAATCGTTTTTTTAGGTCCTGAAAAACCGATAGTGATTTCCAAAGAAAATCCCAATGATTTAATTGCCTATTTTGCGGAACCGATTAGCGAAGCTGATATTGAAAAACCCGTAAATATTAAAGTTATTCAATTATCAACCGTGAAAGGTATTGTTACGGATGCTTTATCCGGTGAACCCGTAAAAGCAACTCTGGAATTAGTTGATAATGCGACAGGTGAAGTTGTAAAAGTGGTTGAATCATATGCTTCAACCGGAGCTTATACGGTTCCTTTACCTCCCGGAAAAGATTATGCTTTAACGGCAGGTGCACCCGATTATTTTTTCCATTCTGAGAATTTTGTAATTGCTGATACTTCCACCCATGAAATAATAAGAAAAGATATACAATTGCAACCAATGGGAGTAGGGGCAAAAATTGTTTTAAATAATGTGTTTTTTGATACGGGAAAAGCAACTTTAAGACCCGCTTCATTTCCTGAGCTTAATCGTTTAGCAGAATTATTAGTGAAATATAAAAATGTAAGAGTGGAAATATCCGGACATACAGACAGTCAGGGGTCACTCGGTCTTAATCAAAAATTATCTCAAAGAAGGGCTCAGTCCGTTGTAGATTATATTTTAACCAGAGGCGTAAATTTAGCTCAAATTGTTGCTGTCGGATACGGAGAAACTATGCCCAGAGCAGATAATGCAACTGCTTCCGGAAGACAATTGAACAGACGAGTTGAAGCAAAGGTGCTTGAAAAATAATTAATTTCTTATAATATAGTAAAAGGCGATAAAAAATCGCCTTTTTTAATCTTCAAAGAGTTCCTTGAACGTTTTAGAAATTATATTGTTC
The DNA here is from genome assembly GCA_024762915.1 of Bacteroidales bacterium. GTDB lineage: Bacteria > Bacteroidota > Bacteroidia > Bacteroidales > JAADGE01 > JAADGE01. The sequence goes on from JANTGL010000106.1 coordinate 8,544, forward strand.
ACGGGTAAAATAAAACTGCCGATTATCATTTTGGATTTTGAAATATTATTAATGATGGTATTTAGTTTTTGAATATTTAGATTTGATAT
>JANTGL010000107.1 GCA_024762915.1 Bacteroidales bacterium
CTCAATACGCTACCGAAAAATGTATTCAATTAGGTGCTAAAGTTGTAACTTTATCGGATTCTAAAGGATATATTTATGATAAAGACGGAATTGATACCGATAAATTAAATTTCGTTCTTGAACTTAAAAACGTAAAACGAGGCAGAATTAAAGAATATGCCGATAAATACGGATGTGAATATCATGAAGGACAAAGACCGTGGGGTGTAAAATGTGATGTGGCTCTACCTTGTGCTACTCAAAATGAAGTGAATAAAGCAGAAGCTGAAACATTAATTAAAAACGGATGTTTTGTTGTTGCCGAAGGTGCTAATATGCCGTCAGAACCGGATGCTATTGAAGTTTATTTAGCAAACAAAATTTTATATGCTCCCGGAAAAGCTGCAAATGCAGGCGGTGTAGCAGTTTCAGGACTTGAAATGTCTCAAAATTCAATGCGTTACAACTGGACACGCGAAGAAGTTGATGCTAAATTACATCAAATTATGAAAGACATTCATTCTACTTGCGTTAAATACGGAAGTGAAGGTGATTACGTAAATTATGTTAACGGTGCAAATATCGGCGGTTTTGTTAAAGTTGCCGATGCTATGTTAGCTCAAGGTTTAGTTTAATTCTTAAATTAAATCAGATTAAAAATGCCTCTTAAAAAAGAGGCATTTTTTGTTTTATCAAAATCTTGATTAATATCCGAAGCGTTTTAATTTATTATCATCCGAACGCCAATCGTCGGCAACTTTTACAAAAAGTTCTAAAAAAACTTTCTTTCCGAAAAATTTTTCGATGTCTTTTCTTGCATCAATACCGACATGCTTAATTGCTTTTCCCTGATGTCCGATTATAATACCTTTTTGTGTTTTTCGTTCGACATAAATAATACTTCGTATTTTTATTAAATCTTCCGTTTCTTTAAATTCTTCCACTTCAACTTCAACCGAGTAGGGGATTTCTTTTTTGTAACGAATTAATATTTTTTCTCGGATAATTTCGGAAACAAAAAAGCGTTCCGTTTTATCGGTTAACTGATCTTTAGGGAAAAACGGCGGAGATTCCGGCGCAAGTTCCAAAATTCGATTAAAAATTTCTTTTGTGTGAAATTTGTTAAGTGCCGAAGCAGGGAAAATTTCGGCATTCGGAAAATTATTTTTCCATTTATCAATTAAATTCACAACAGATTCCTGATTTGATTGATCAATTTTATTTATCACCAGCAGAATAGGAATCTTTAATTTTTTTACTTTATTCAAAAACTCAATATTTTTTTCTTCTTTTTCATAAATATCGGTTACATAAACAATGATATCGGCATCGCTTAGAGCCGTTTCCGAAAATTTAAGCATTGATTTTTGCAGTTTATAATGCGGTTTTAATACACCGGGCGTATCCGAAAAAACCAATTGAAAATCGTCTCCGTTAACAATGCCTTTTATGTTATGCCGAGTTGTTTGCGATTTTGATGTGATTATCGACAATTTTTCTCCGACAAATTCATTCATCAAAGTTGATTTACCGACATTCGGATTCCCGATGATATTTACGAATGCTGCTTTATGTTTTGACATTTTTAAAAGTTGAATTTTTATAAAATTGAGTTAAAAAATATTGAACCACGAAGTGCCTCAGCGAAGCTAAACAAGTTCAGTATGACGAAAACGTAAAATTATTCCTTTTTATTCCTCCGATGACTTTCAAGTTTTTGTATTAAAACTCTATTGTATTAATAATGCTGTCCGGATTAATTATTTCTTTTACGTAATCTTTTGTTCTGCTTCCTGTTAAAGGGATTTTAACGGTATATTTTTTATTGTATTTATTTGTCAAAAAACTGTCGCGTAACCACGGGTTAAAAAACTTTAACATTTTATAATTTGTATTGTGTTTTTCTGCAAAACTCGCAAAATCAGTAACGGCAGAATCTATTGTTATTTCTTTAAAAGGAATTTCGGGGTATAAATCTTTTTTTCGGTATTTAAAACCGAAATTTTGCGGATTTTCCATTATGGTTTTAAACGCTATTATTCTGTATACGTATCTTGATGTTTCCGGATTTAAAAGTAAATCATAATATGAATTTGCCTTTTGTCTTTTTAATTGCTTGTCGATATTTCCTTGTCCGGCATTATATGATGCGGCAACCAGTGCCCAATCGTGATATTTTTGATAGGCATCTTTTAAATAGCGACAAGCTGTTTTTGCCGATTTTTCAAAATGATAACGTTCGTCCACTTCGTTATTGATTTCCAATCCGTAACTTTTACCCGTTTTTTTCATTATTTGCCAAAAACCGGCTGCACCTGCAGGTGAAACCGTATTTGTTAAACCGCTTTCGGTAACGGCAAGATATTTAAAATCATCCGGAATACCGTTTTTTTTAAGGATTTTCTCAATTTCGGGGAAATAACGATGTGCGCGTTTCAAAAATAAAAATGTTTCGGAATGCCAATAGGTAATTTTATGCAATTCTTTATCCAATGCTTCTTTCACGTCAAAATTTTCAAGCGGAACACGTTCTCCGGCAAAAGTGATGCTGTCGGGAACCGGAAGAGCATAAACCGAATAGGTACTGTCTCGTAAATTATTGTATTTTTTTATGTCGGAATAATATTTCCCGGCATAGATAAACAGTGCCGAAATGCCGATTACGGCAAAAAGTATTAATATTGTTTTTGTTGCTTTTTGCATGTTTTTTTGTTGTTTATATTAACGGTGGTGCTATGAATAGTTGCCGATTACGTGTTGCTTACCTGTCCATTTACACCGAACTTAATGCGGGCTACAAACCTTAAAATAACCTACTAAACGGCAATTATTTATGAGCACGTGTTGGCGGTAGTAATTAATTTATAGTCTTATTGTTGTTCCAATCCTAAGTCCAAAATGTTCTTCAAAATATAATTCTTCTGGTAAAAATCCTTCTGTTTTATAAATCATTCCTAAATCAAACGAAAATCCCTTTAAACAAGTCTCTCTGTTATTGAAAAAGAAATATTTAAAATCCATATCAATCGCACCTCCTGAAAAGGACTCATTTGTATTAAAGTTATAGTCTTTGGGCTGATTCCAAAAATGACCAGATATATTTGAATAAAACCTATTGTGAAGTTTTAAATCAATCAAACTAAGTCCAAATCCATGAAACCAATTATTTCTATTTTGAAATTGTCTTGCATAAACATGAATATTAAAGTCTTTATACTTTATCCAGATATTTTCGTCTATAAAATCTCCAAATGGTGCCATGGTATAGCCCATACCAATATTATAACTTAAATTTTCTCCTGCTTGAAAATTCCCTTTCCCAATTATCAATGGATTTAAAAGGTTTAGTAGAGAGAGATACCCCATTCTGTTAACATACTTCTTTTCTTCACTTGTTAAATCCTCATACTTTGTATACCTGTAAAAATCTATATCGGGTCGATAAAGGTGTCTGGCTGCACCATACGTATCATAACCAACAATATCTCTTTCCAATTCGTTTTCTTCTTCTTCAAGGTCAATTTCAAACCCAAAAAGTCCAGTCACATAGTATTGTAGTATTCCTAATTTACGAAACCAATACTCCCATTTATAATTTTTAAAATCATCCTTGTCAAAGCTTCCAATTGTTTCCACACGCTTGGTTAGCATGTAGTCAGATTCTAATCCACCAGAATGTAGCCTAATATAGGTTGGTAAATCATTATCTCTTAAGTCTTGAAGTGTTTGGTCTGTTACGCCTTTTACATAAGCTGCACCATACTTATTAAAATAAGGTTGAGAAACCGACCCAATATTATTTACTGTTAATATAGAACGATGTCCTTCTTCATGCGTTAAAGGAAGAAAAAAAAGTGCTTGAAGTCCTATTTGAAGTAAATCAGCAATATTTTCATTTTTTGATGCAGAATAAAGACCCTTTGCAAACAATCTGTATCCTGATAAGTAGCTTTGATTCACTTGTCTCATTGTAAATAACTGAGATGGAGAATCCTGAAGTATAAAACTATAATCTGTAAATTCTCTTATAGTGTCTTTTTGTCCAAATACCTGTAATATTGGAAACAAAAAAAAGATTAGTGTGAGTTTTTTCATATTGAGTAGGGTACTTCTTTTCGTTTTTATTATCGCCAACTTATTTATATTGTCCGGACAAATTTAAATAAACTGACTTATACATACCTATTCCGGAAATATCAGTTAATAAAGTCAAGTTTACTTGTCGGCATTTATTTTTTTATTATTCAATTAAAACCGCATCACCGTTTTCAATATCAATTAAAAGTTTTTTATATTTTCCTTCTTTTACGCTGCCGTTTTTGTATTTTACTTTTACCATATCGTTTCTGCCGATTTTTTTCTCTACGCGAACCGGTTGCACTTTCTTATTTTGATTACCTTGAGATTGACCGGCAGCTTGCTGTTCGTATTCTTCTTTTTCGGTGTCGTATTTGCTTAAGTCGAGTTTTTGAACACGTCCTTGTTGAATATTACCCGGGTCTTGCGTAAATAATTTTGCTTTTAATAAAGCATTTACAACAGCTCTGTTATTGCTGTCGAGCATGTTCTTAAATAATTCGTAAGATTCAAATTTGTATATTAAAAGCGGATCTTTTTGTTCGTAAGATGCATTTTGAACCGATTGTTTTAAATCGTCCATTTCGCGCAGATGTTCTTTCCAAGATGTATCGATAGTCGATAAAACAATTTGTTTTTCAAACTCAACGGCAACTTCTTTACCTTTAGAATTATATGCTTTCTCAAGATTAACAATGATATGATAAACATTTATGCCGTCCGTAATGGGAACATCAATATTTTTATATTGTCCCGACATGGTTTCATACACATTTTTAATGACCGGGAATGCTTGTTCAATGATGTTTTCTTTACGTCTTTTATAATCTTCAATAACGAGTTTAAAAATTTTATCCGTTAATTCATCGGGTTTACCTTCTCTGAATTCTTCTTCATCTACGGGACTTTCAACAGCTAAAGTACGGAATAAGTCCATTTTAAAATCTTCGAAATCGTAACCGTAATTATTATTTACCACACTAGTGCATGTGTCATAAATCATATTGGCCAAATCGGCTCCGAGTCGCTCGCCGTGAAGCGCATGTCGCCGTAATTTATAAACAACTTCACGTTGTGAGTTCATGACATCATCGTATTCGATTAATCGTTTACGAATTCCGAAGTTGTTTTCTTCAACTTTCTTTTGAGCTCGTTCGATGGATTTTGAAATCATGGGATGTTGAATAACTTCTCCGTCTTCCAAACCCATTCGGTCCATCAGTTTTGAAATACGATCGGAACCGAACATACGCATTAAATCATCTTCAAGTGAAACAAAAAATTGAGAGGAACCCGGATCTCCTTGTCGCCCTGCACGCCCTCTTAATTGTCGGTCAACTCGTCGAGAATCGTGACGTTCCGTACCCACAATTGCCAGACCGCCGGCTTCTTTAACTTCGGGATCTAATTTAATATCGGTACCCCGTCCCGCCATATTGGTTGCAATGGTAACAACAGCTTTTTTACCGGCTTCTGCAACAATATCCGCCTCACGTTTATGTAATTTTGCATTTAAAACATTGTGTTCTATTTTTCTGATTTTAAGCATTTTACTTAACAATTCCGAAATTTCTACGGATGTTGTACCTACCAATACCGGGCGACCTTCTTTTACCAAATCGTTAATTTCATAAATTACGGCATTGTATTTTTCACGTTTTGTTTTAAATACTTTATCGTGACGATCGTCTCTGATAATCGGAAGATTTGTAGGAATAACGGTAACATCCAGTTCATAAATATCCCAAAACTCTTTTGCTTCTGTTTCGGCGGTACCGGTCATTCCGGCAAGTTTGTGATACATTCTGAAATAATTCTGTAAAGTAACCGTAGCATAGGTTTGTGTTGATGCTTCTACTTTTACGTTTTCTTTCGACTCAATGGCTTGATGCAGTCCGTCGGAATAACGTCTGCCTTCCATAATACGACCGGTTTGCTCATCAACAATTTTTACTTGATTGTCAATTACCACATATTCCACATCTTTTTCAAACATGGCATATGCTTTCAATAGCTGGTTCATGGCATGAACGCGAACGGTTTTTGTAGAGTAATCCGCAAGTAAATCGTCTTTTGCTTTTAATTTTTCTTTTTCCGATAAATCTGATTGCTCCAAATCGGCAATTTCTGAGCCGATATCCGGTAAAACGTAGAAATCTTTTTCTTCTACTTCCGTAGAAATTAAGTCAATACCTTTATCCGTTAATTCGATGGAATTATTTTTTTCGTCAATAACAAAATATAATTCATCCGTAATTTCGGGCATTCGTTTTGCATTCTCGGCAAGATAAACATTCTCTGTTTTTAACAGAAGGGTTTTCATTCCTTCTTCACTGAGAAATTTGATTATTGCCGTATTTTTAGGAAGTCCTTTGTGTGCTCTTAATAAATATATTGCTCCTTGTTCTTGTTCTTTTTTGTCGTCGGAATTTATCATCTTTTTTGCATCCGAGAGCAGTTTTGTAACAAGCTTTTTTTGATTGCTGTAAAGTTGAACAACTTTAGGTCTTAATTCTTTGAATAGCTCTTCATCTTGAGATTGACCTCTATTTTGAACGGCTCCCGAAATGATTAAAGGTGTTCTGGCATCGTCGATTAATACCGAGTCAACTTCGTCGACAATGGCATAATTATGTCGTCGTTGAACAAGATCTTCGGGGCTTAGAGCCATATTATCACGAAGGTAATCAAAACCGAATTCGTTATTTGTTCCGAATGTAATATCGGCACGATAGGCATTTCTTCTGGATTCGGAATTCGGTTCGTGTTTATCGATACAATCAACACGTAAACCGTGGAATTCATATAAAGTTCCCATCCACTCGGCATCTCTTTTTGCCAAATAATCGTTTACGGTTACCATATGTACTCCCCTGCCTGTCAGTGCATTAAGAAATACCGGTAAGGTTGCAACCAATGTTTTACCTTCACCTGTTGCCATTTCGGCAATTTTTCCCTGATGCAAAATAATACCGCCGACTAATTGAACATCGTAGTGAACCATGTCCCAAGTAATCGTTGTTCCTCCGGCACGCCACCGGTTATGATAAACGGCTTTGTTACCGCTAATTACGATATCTTCTCTGTTAACAGCTAATTCGCGATCGTAATCATTTGCCGATACTTCAATTTTTTCTTTTTCTTTAAATCTTCTTGCTGTTTCTTTAATAACCGCAAATGCTTGAGGCAAAATTTCATCTAATTTTTTCTCAATTTTATTATCAATTTCATCTTCAAGTTTATCAATTCGTTTATAAACTTCTTCGCGTTCGGTTAAATCAAATTTATCTTCTTCAATATCCTTTTTAAGATTGTCTATTTCAGTTTGTTCCGTACTGAAATAGTCTTGAATTTCCTTTTTAAGTTCCTGTGTTTTATTACGCAGTTGATCATTTGATATGCTTGAAAGTTTATCAAATTCATCATTGATAATTTTGATTATCGGTTGTATTTTTTTTAGATCTTTTTCGGATTTATTTCCGAGTAAAGTTCCGAGAATTTTATCTACTATTGCCATGTTTAACTATATATTATATGTTATTATTTATGAATCTATTTTATTACGTGTTCTTTTGATTGTATTTGCTTAATAAAAAATATTAAAGCAAAAACTAAGGGTATAACAGTGATATAATTTATTTTAGAAAGCATGTTATTAATTTCAGATATCTCTATATTTAAAGTAATAACGTTTCTAACCAAAATCCAATCTGTCGTATTTAATATTAAAATTATGATTAAATAACTTAAAACAAATACTTTAAAATGGATTATATTAATTTCTGATTTCTTTACTTTTAATAATTGAATTGCAATAGTTGCCAAAATAATATATAAAGCAATGTATAAAATTGTATATATTACGGGAAAATACGAAACCGAGTACATACTTCCGGTCATGTATGCAGAGAATAAAAATATGATTTCAATTACAAGATAAGAAAAAGTAAGTTTATCAATATTAACGGGACTAAATTCTTTAATCAGTTGGGATGCCGAATAGAATATAAAAAACAGAGCTGAAATATGAATGGATCTTAAAATATACGAAAAAAACGAAAATTGAGAAAATCCAATAATATTAAATGAATTAATGAAATACAAAGTAGAAATAAAGATTACAATCACACTACTTAATATGCCTATTATTTTATATGTGTCTCTATTCATTTATGCTTATTTATTATGAACTATTTTAGTAATATTCACAATAACTTCAACTGCTTTAATCATAGAATCTAAAGAAATATATTCATAAACTCCGTGAAAATTATGTCCGCCGGTAAAAATGTTAGGGCAGGGAAGTCCCATATATGATAATCTTGAACCGTCCGTTCCGCCTCTGATAGGTTTTATTTTCGGTTTAATATCGGCATCAAGCATTGCTTGTTTTGCTGTTTCAACAATATGATATACAGGTTCAATTTTTTCACGCATGTTGTAATAACTGTCTTTCATCTCAATTGAAATAATTTCGTTATGATGAGATTTATTCAACAAATCGGTAACAGCCGTAACATGTTTTTTCATGTCTTCAAATTT
>JANTGL010000108.1 GCA_024762915.1 Bacteroidales bacterium
GAAAAACGAGCACTTTCGGGAACCATAACCAGGATTTTCTCGCCTTTTTTCAATTTACCTGAATTCAATAATTCTTCCAACATCAAATAAGCAGATGCCGAGCCGACATTTCCTACGTACGGAAGGTTTAAAAACCATTTATCTTCGGCAATGTATATGCCGTTTGCTTTCATTTCTTCATAAATTTTATCTTTAAAATACATGGAAGAAAGATGCGGTAAAAACCATTGAATATTTTCTGTTGAAAACTTATGTTTTTGTGTTAATTCAACTAAAAATTCGGCACCTTTTTTAACGATATTGTTGCCGAGAAGGCGGGTATCTTGCTGTAATACCATTAAGGAATTTTCGCTGATGTACTCGTCACTTAAATCTTTCCAAGGAGTTAATTTTCCGTCCGATTTTTTTTCTGCACCGCCATACATACAGGTTTCCAATTCGCCGGCAAAAGACGTAATTTCAATCCAATCAATTTTTAAAGATCTGCCGGAAGCATTCGGTTTATTTTCAAGTAATGCTGCAGTAGCACCGTCGGATAACATCCAGCGTAAAAATTCTTTACTGAAAGCCAGCATCGGATTTTTTTCTAATTTTGACAGTTTATCAGCTTCAATATTATACCGATTTGCCGAAAGCCATGTCGAAAGTTTTTCACTTCCGGTGCAAACGGCATTTTTTGTATTTCCGGACATAACCGAAAGCCAAGCATATTTCATTGCCAACATTCCGGCATTGCATGACCCGTTAAAAGAGCTGTATTCGGTTTTTCCCGTTCCCAATTCACCGTGAACCATCGAGGCGTGTGATGGCAAAAGTTGATCGGGACTTGTCGTTCCGCATGCAAGAAGCTCAATATCGTTAATCGTAAAATCGTTTTTTTGCAATTTTCTTATTGCATTAGCCGTTAATTCAGCATTCGAAAAAGTTGATTTTTGATTTTTATCAATGGCATAATAACGTGTTTTTATACCATTATTTCGCAAAACAATCGGGCGTGCTTTGGAATTTGTTCCGTTAATTTTTCCCAGATAACTCTCCATTTCGTCGTTACTGACGGGTTCTCCGGGTAAAAATTTCTCAACGGCATTTATATAAACATTCATCTTATCTTTTATTGCAATTTTCAGGGCTTGCAAAAATAAATTTTTTTATTGAAAATGACGAATTTTTATAGTGAGGTATGTTGTATAAGTTCTTTTTTGACCTTTTTAGGTAAAATAAGTTTTATTATTCTGAAAATTAATGAAGCGAAAGGCGAAACGACATAAATGACAAAAAACAAATAATAACTGAATAATGTTAACAATCGTTTTCTTCTTTTCGGATTGTTTTTGCCTTTTTTTAAAATCAAATTCGCCCAAATATGAAAAATGCGTATACCGGTAAGTTCGGTTTTCATAATATGATAATCAATGTGAACGGCATTTAATCTTAAAAGTTCATTTTGTAAGTTGCTGAAATTAGTTTCTTTTACGGAATTAAAAATCGGATTGCCGAATTTAGATGCCGATTTAATATCGGAGCTTGAAACACCGGCTTCCGGAAAATATTTTGATGCTTCTTTTTTTCCGTTTATCAGCCAACGAACAATGGTTATCACACTGATTAAATTGTGATGCTTATCGGATAAAACAATGTTACCTACCAAATTTCCGCCGGCTTTTTTTATTAAATTTTTAACAACTTTATTGGCACTTACCCACATATTTCTTGTTCCGTAAACGGTCATTACCGGTTTATTTTTAAAAATATTTTTAGCATCTTCACTTTTAAGAAATGAACTGATTGGTACAGAAGGTGAAAGATACCAAACTTGGAGACCTAAAATAACTAAATCATATTGTTCAGAGTTATTAACATTTAATGCTTTTATAGGTATATCAATACTTTTAACGCTTTCGGGAAAAACATCATAAAAAGTTGAACTCGGTTGCCACGGAAACGGATAATCTTGTTCCGGTTCTATTTTAAGATAGTCAATGTCAACAGAATTCAGTTCAGCATTTTTTAATACAGCGTTTAAGATATCTTTTATTTGTCCGGATTGGGTGTAGTAAATAACGAGGATTTTTTTCATTTGTAAATTTAATATCGTTTATTGAATATAAATTTCTAAATTTTCATATTTGTGTTAGCTTGAAAATTGTAACACTTTACTTTACATATTTTTCAAACCTTGTCGGAATTATATGTTCATACTCATAATTATATTGCCCGTCTATATCTATATATTTACCTAGATAAAGGTTTCTTACTTTTTTTACTTCTTTTAAATCAAGCATATTATGATCTATAGCGAATGAGTATACATTTTTTAACTTTGTTATATCAGCGGGAACTTTTTTAATATAATTATATCCTAAGTTTATATTCTCCAAATTGTTTAATTCAAAAATAAAACTTTGTATTTCTTTTAACTTATTAAATCTAATTGAAATGTATCTCAATTTTTTTAAATTTGCCATTGAGCTTGGAAGGCTTTCAATTGAATTACTATTTAAATCTAAGTCATATAAATTTGTAAGATTACCAAATTCATCAGGCAATGTTTTAATCAAAGTAGCAGAAATTTCAATATCTATAAGGTTTTTTAACTTTTCTATATCCGGAGGAATATCTTTAATAGGATTGTTGTCTATTCTTAGCTCTTTTAAACTTTCAATATCAAATAACCATAAAGGCAAATCCTGAATTGTAGTATAATAAATCGTTAATTTTTCTAAATTTTTAAATTCTTGAATTTCTTTCGGAATTTCAACAATTTCAACTCCTGTTAAATAAAAACTTCTTACTGAATCTTTGTGTTTAAGAGCTTCATTAATATTTGGATAGTCAGCTTCTTTAATAATACTGTCATTGATGTTATCAGATATATTATCCTTTTTTTTATTATCAATTGATTTTGTTTTTGACTGTCCGTCACTTTTATTATTACAAGAAAAAAGAATAACAAAAATTATTAAAATTCCCGCTGCTTCAAACATTCTGAAATTTTGTTTTTTCATAATTTGATTTTAGAGGTTAATAAATTATTGAATATGATCTTTTTATTGTCTATTTTTAAGTTAAAACTCTGCAATTCCGGTGCAGTTACTTTAGTTTCTATAAATATTATTTGAATATCGAACAGGGATTAACGATTTAAGAATAATGAAGTTTCAAAGAAATAAGAAGTATGTATTGTTCAAAATATAATACCTTTTGTTTTTTACTTCAAAAATCGTTATTCGTTAATCGATGTTCTCAAATCAATTCATAAATTTTTATTTTAAAACGAATTTCATTCGTTTGTTATCAAACCTCCGGATTTTCAATCCATAGCGGTTTAGTTTATTATTCCTTGTTCTTTATTCGTTATTTCTGATAAAAAGAATATCGTATTTTATTTTTTAATTTCGAGTACGGTCGCCTTAAAAAGACGACTTACAATTGTCGCCTTTAAAAGACGACCTACTAAAACCTCAATCGTTTTGCACCTTCATATAACCGGGCAATGAAAATAGTTATTATAAAAAAACCAATTAAAGCCGAAATTTCCGGAAGTATGTCTGTAACAGTTCCGTTTTTCAAAAAAATATCGTAAAAACTTTCTAATCCCCAATTTAGAGGTGAAATAATACTTATTTTTTGCATAAGGGCAGGCATGGCATAAACCGGAAACCAAATGCCGCCGAGTGATGCCAAAATAATAACCGAAACCGAACCGAAAACACCGGCTTGTTCATGCGTTTCGGCAATTGTTCCCACAAGAATTCCGTAACCCACGGCAGCCAATCCGGATGCCAAAGCCGTTATCATTAATGCCAAAGGATGTGTTCCGAGATTAAGAACCGGCAAACCGAAAAGCGGTAAAATAAAAATACCGGCTAAAATCATTAAAATAAATTGTAAAAATGTGATACCGAGATATACAATAGTTTTGCTGCCGAGAACGGTCAAATAATTTCCGGGCATGGTTAATAAGCGAAAAAAACTTCCGTTATCGCGCTCGTATATCATATTGCCTGCCAGCGGTATAACGATAAAAAACATGGCAAACATTGTCCATGCCGGAACATTGTGTTGGGTTGAATTAGGTTTGATACTTGTTTCATTTTCATAGGCAAAACTTTCTTTAAAAACAATGGTTTCAATTGGTTTGTCAAGCAAATCGGGTTTTGTTCCGGTAACAGCTTCAAGTTGTTCGGCAAGAATTTTAAACAGTATCTGTGTTTCAATTTTTGAGGTGTAGGTTTGCAAATTTGAAATTACGGTTTGCCGAAACGTATTTTTTGTTGTGGGATCGGTCAGAATTTGAATTTCAAGTTTGTTAAAATTAATGTCCCGCTTATTACCGGAAAGAGCAAAAATATTATTTACAATCGGTTTAACATTTTTTCGAATGGTATCGGTTGCACCGGCAGGAATGATGATGGCTATTCGGTATTTGCCCGATGCGACTTCTTTTTTTGCTTGCGAAAAAGTATTTATTGCCGTATCAATTTCAAAAATATCGGATTTCAAGAGACCTTCTTTCAGAGATTTGCTCAGAATGTCATTATCGTTATCGATGTAAAGAATTTTAATTTTTCTGTCACTGAGATTTTTTAAAGTACTGTCTTGAACTAATGTAACAACAATAATCATAGCAATCGGCATAACAAACAAAATAATTAATCCGGGAATATCGCGAATTAATACTAAAAATTCTTTTTTAACCGATGCTTTAAGTTTATACATTTGTGTTATTTCTCGTTAAAGTAAAAAACAGTTCTTCCAAATTTGTGCAACCGGCTTCTTTTACCAATTTTGTAGGTTTTCCTTGTGTAATGATTTTCCCTTTGTCAATAATTGCAATATCGGTACAAAATTTTTCGGCTTCTTCTAAATAATGTGAGGTATAAATAATCGTTGTTCCGTCGGCATTTATTTTTTTTAATTCCTGCATAATTTCAAGTCGAGAATGTGCGTCAATGCCAACTGCAGGTTCATCAAGCAATAATAAATCAGGTTTATGTAAAACACCGGCAATCAAGTTAATGCGACGTTTCATACCGCCCGAATAGGTTTTTATTTTTTTATCGGCATGCCGACTTAAACCGAAAATTTCCAACCAATGTTCGGTAAGGTCTTTAAGTTCATTTTTTGCTAAACCGTACATCTTTCCGAAAAAATACAAATTTTCTTTTGCCGTAAGTGTCGGATAGAGGGCTATACTTTGAGGCACCACGCCGATGATTTTTTTAATCTCGGAAATTTGTGTTCTGACGGATAAATTATTGATAAATATTTCACCGGTTGTCGGAGGGAATAATCCGCAAAGCATTGAAAATGTGGTTGTTTTTCCTGCTCCGTTTGTTCCCAATAATCCGAAAATTTCGCCTTTATTTATATGTAATGAAACTCCGTTAACAGCAAATTCCGTTGAATTTTTATAGATTTTTGATATGTTTTCTAATTTTACCAAATTCTTACAGCTTTTTAACAATTTTATTCAAATTGATAAATGTTTTTTCTTCTTCGTTTTTTATTTTTAATAAAAGCTGAGATACTTCATCATACGGATGTTCTCCCGAATGCCTGTCTTTAAATATTCTTCCGGCAGCAACGCCGAATTCACGCCATAAATCACCTACTTGTGTCATTTGTTCAGAAATATCATTTAATTCCGGAGAATTCATTATTCCGGATGCTTCTTGCAAAAATGCCGCATATAAAAATCGAAATCCTGCTCCGCCGGTACCTATTTCTTCCTGCATTCTAACAACTTGCCCGAGATATAATTTTGCTTTTCGTTCACCGAGTTTCTGCGGCCACTTTTTTACATGTTTTGCCAATGTTGTTATTCCTTTTAAACCGAAATAGGGAACCGGAATTGTCAACATATCTTTACAAGTATGTTTTATTCCTTTAACGATTGCCGTATTTATATCATAGCTTTCCGGAACATTATTAATATAATACATTTTACCTTTCGGTTTATATGTTCCTTTTGCAAAACGTGTCTTAAGCAAATCCTCATATTTTAGCGGTTCAATTTTTTCCATTATCGGATCGCTGATATAATATGTATCATTATTTTTACCCACGGCAATAATATTGTGTGCATTAAAACGAAAACGATAAGCCGGCGGAAAATAGCTTAAATCATAAACCCCGACAACCATACCTGCAGGAATTCCTTTTTCAATCAGCTTGTCAAGTTCATCCATTGAAGTTTTCTCGTTTCGGAAACGTTTAACTTCAACATCAATACCCAATCTTTTTGTAACTCTTTTAAAAATAGCTCCCGGTAAAGGTCGAAAAGAAGTAACCGGAATACCGTTCATTTTTATAAAAGGCATGTATGAAAAAAACAAGCCCGATCCGATACCGAAAATCATGGGTTCGCTTAATTCAATACCGTGAAACCGAAGTAAATTTGCCGTTACACCGTTTTCGCAATGTGCCGACATTTTATGATTAAATTTTATTATATTATTCAAAATTAAATTGAGTTTAGAAATTTGTATATTTTAATTCTGTTCTTTCATTTTAAAACTGAAGTTATATTCAAGTGCTTTAACCGGTTCCTTCGGAATGTTAAAAAGTTGATCTTTGGTTATTCCGAATACGTTAGTATATTTTAATAAAACTCTATCGGGTAATTTTTTAAAAACCATAGGTTTAAAATGTCTTTTAATACTGAATTTAAGAAACCCGCTTTCTTCTTTTAAAATTTTTAAATCCATTTGTTTCAGATGCATATAAAAAAATACAGGACTTTTTTTGCCTTCAAGAACTTGTTGCCTGGCATCTTCAATTATTTCGTCAACTAAATTAATGGCTTGTTTTAAAGCACTGTTTTTCGGTTCCCATCCGGGACTTTTTACTTCCGTATAATTTCCCTCTTCATCAACGGCATATTGAATTTCTTTTATACCGTTCAGTAAATTCTCATCGTATTGCGGAACCTCTTCTTTTTTCATAATGACAAAAATAAGTCTGCAAATATAAAAAAAGGACTGCTTTTCACAGTCCTTATTAACAATATTATTTTTATTTTACCGTATTTTTAAAATCTTATTAAAGTCGAAGCCCATGTAAACCCGCTTCCGAATGCAGCCAGTGCAAATAATTGGCCTTCTTTAATACGTCCTTGTTCCCATAAATCACTTAATAATATCGGTAAAGTAGCAGCAGTCGTATTACCGTATTTTT
Organism: Bacteroidales bacterium; assembly: GCA_024762915.1. Classification (GTDB taxonomy): domain Bacteria; phylum Bacteroidota; class Bacteroidia; order Bacteroidales; family JAADGE01; genus JAADGE01. The sequence continues at coordinate 7,180 of JANTGL010000108.1, forward strand.
GAATATTATTATATACTTTTTCATCAGGTAATCGTAAAAATTTTTGTACCATTTGAGAAATTCGCAAATTTGCCTGATGCGGTAAAAACATATCAATATCTTCCGTTGTCAAATTATTTGCAGCTAAGGCTTCCATCGTTACTTCAGGCATTCTCTTAATTGCATTTTTAAAAACAAGTTGACCGTCCATTTGAGGATGAATATTATCATGATTTAAATGCATATTTTCATAAACAGATTTTCCTATTTTATTTGAGCCGGGTTCTCTAATACATAATACATCAGCAAATTCTCCCTGAGAATGAAGATGAGTCGATAAAATTCCTTTACCTTCTTCATCAGTTGCTTCCAATATAGCAGCACCTCCTCCGTCTCCGAATAGAACACCCATTCCTCTGCCTCTTGTTGTTAAATCCAATGCAAGGTTTTGTGTTTCGGAACCGATTACCAAAATGCGTTTATACATTCCTGTTTTTATAAACTGATCGGCAACGGAAAGAGCATAAATAAAACCTGAACATTGTGCACGAATGTCAATTGCCGGTTTTGTATCCATTTCTAACATATGTTGCAATAACACACCGCTTCCGGGGAAATAATAATCAGGACTTAATGTTGCAAATACAATGGCATCTATATCTTTTGCTTTCAATTTTGCTCGTTCTAATGCTATTAATGATGCTTTATAAGCCATTATTGCCGTTGAACCTTTTTCCGGCGGATCATAAAAACGACGTTCTTTAATTCCGGTTCTTTCTTGAATCCATTCATCAGAAGTATCCATTAACTTTTCCAAATCATGATTTGTTACAACTTTTTCGGGAACAAAATGCCCGATACCAATTATTTTAGAATGAAACATATTTTGTATAATTTATTAGAATATTTATATCGGTCGAAAGTAAACATTTTTTTAATTATCTCCAAATTCAGTGTTTTCGGTTATAAATAAATTCGACTTTAAAAATTAGTCGAAAAACAGATAAAAATCTATTTGAGATATATCAAAAAATATTACTTGTCTGTTTCTGTAAAAATAATTATCTATGCACAAATTTTATAACCAAAAAAAAATTAATTATGATTAAAAAGATTTTATTATTAAGTGCAGTCGTATTATTTTTTGCTGCTTGCGGAAATGATGAGAATAAATCTGTTACTCCTAATGATACAACAGAAATAAAAACTGCGGAACTGTCACTAACTGATTTTGACTCTCTTGCAGGAAATTATGTCGGAAAAGAAGTTATTGTTAAAGGTATTGTTGATCATGTGTGTAAACACGGCGGTAAAAAATTATTATTAGTTGACGGAGATAAAAATCTTCATGTTTTTAATGATAATCGTTTTGATGAAGCATTATCGGGCAGCAAA
>JANTGL010000109.1 GCA_024762915.1 Bacteroidales bacterium
GAGAATTTCGTATATATCGGAACAAATTCGGTTTTTTCTTTACTTGTCAGTTGCAACTTATTAATAATAAATTTCAGTTGCATTTCTTTGATTTCTTTTCTCTTTTGAGTGTTCATTCCCGGACCGGGTTGAGCAAATATTTGTCCGGTAAAAAAGAAAACGGTCAGTACGGAAAATATAATATGTTTCATTGTTAAAAGGTTTTTAATTTTATAATTCGGCAAGTAATTCGGTAAAATCATTATCATCGGCATAATCTATAAAATATTCATAGGTTGATTCATCTTCCGGGTTCACGGTTTCTTCGGAAGAATCTTCGTTTGTATATTCATAAATTTGACTTGCATCCGTTTCGTCAATAAATGCATTTACTTCAGGATCAAGATATTTTATGTCAATATCATCAATGTTTAAAGTATTGTTTGCAATAAAACTTGAGTTATTTGTTTGTAAACTGTCGTGATTTTGAGCTTGTTTATTTGTATTAATAATATCGGTTAATAAAAATTGCCAAAGAGCAAATATGATAATTATTCCTGCTGCAGCTGACAGCCAAGGTTTTAAAAGTTGAATAATTTTTCCTTTTTTAGAATTCAGTTGAACCGTAAAATTTTCAAAATAATTTATCGGTACTCTGAAAGGATTTTTGTTTCCGAATTTTTTCTTCAAATTCTCTTCGGAAATTCGAGATTCAAGTTCCAAAGAAAAGCTTTCAAAATAATTTTCGGGAACATTAAAAGCGTTGTTTTTAGTTATGTCGTTTAAATTTTTCATGTGTCTTTTTAATAATTTTCAAAGGTCACATAGGAACACCCGCATGCCTGCTTATTTTTATTCTGCAAAGGTATGTTCGTGCATCAGTCATCCCTTTGGATGTTAAACTTGTATACTGGGTGTTTCATGTTTGCTTATCCTTTTGACTTCAAAATCAAAGAAATGTTTAATATTGTTTGACAAAATTTTCAATTTTTTTTACGGCATGATGATAAGATGCCTTTAAAGCACCGACCGAAGTGTCCAAGATTTCAGACATTTCTTCGTATTTTGTTTCATCAAAGTATTTCATATTAAAAACGATACGTTGTTTTTCGGGTAAAGTCAGAATTGCTTTTTGAAGGATTAATTGTGCTTTGTCTCCTTCAAAATAATCGTCACTTTCCAAGCTGTTACTCAAAGTTTCTTCATAATTTTCAAAAGAATCTTCGCTTTTTTTCTTTTTGTTATTTATAAATGTGATTGCTTCGTTTGTGGCAATTCGGAATAACCAGGTATAAATTTTTGAGTCTCGGTTGAATTTTTCAAGATAACGCCAGACTTTAATAAAGGTATTTTGCAGAACATCATCGGCATCTTCATGTATCAAAACAATCTTTCGGATATGCCAATAAAGTCGTTCTTTATATTCTTCGACAATTAAATTAAATGCTTCTGATAATTCTTTATTTGTCAGATGTTTGTCTATTTTGTTCACGCTTGCGGCAGAGTTCATATTTTCAAATCAAATCAGTCATTATTTTGACTTTTGAAACAGATAAAGGTTTAATTTCCCCAATTAATTTTTTCTTTATTTAAAAAAGCAGCAATACCTTTCTTGCAATCATCCGTATTTCTGGATATTGCATTTATTTCGGCGGCAAAATTAAGAGCTTTGTTATAGTCCAAACTTTGAATATCCGATATTAACTTTTTTGTTAAAGTAAGGGAGTCTCCGGAAGCGTTTTTTATCAATTTTTGTGCAAAATCAGATACTGCTTTTTCAATATTCTCTTTTTTTTCGATAAAATTAAAAATTGTCATTTCTTTGGCTTCGGAAGCTGAAATTAAATTTCCTGTCAGTAATAATTCTTTGGCTTTTGTTTCTCCGATTTTACGAATCAGGAAAAAACTGACAATTGCCGGCACAAACCCGATGGCAACTTCGGTGTAGCCGTATTTTGCATCGGGAACCGAAAAAACAAAATCGCAAACGGTTGCCAAACCTGCACCGCCGGCAATGGCATACCCTTCAATCTGTGCAATTACAATTTTATTTAAAGTGTAAATTGTTTTGTAAAGTTCTGCCAGGTTTTTTGAATCTTCCAAATTTTCTTCGAAACTGTTTTCTTGCAAACTTTGCAAATAAGCCAAATCGGCACCGGCACAAAATGCTTTGCCTTCTGCTTTTAAAACGATGACTTTTGCATTTACATCCTCTTCGGCTTTTTTGAAAGTTTCTTTTAATTCTTCAACCAATTCGGCATTTAAAGCATTCCGTTTTTCCGGACGGTTTAAACTTATGTATCCGATTTTGTCTTTTGTGTTGTATTTAATGTATTGCATTTTATTAATTTAGAATAAACTGTATTGAAGACCTAAAAGAAAATGAAATCGTACACTATTCTGTTTAGGTCTATAACTAAACAATTGTATATAAGATTGATCCGACATGTCTCCGTTAAAAGATAGTCTGAATTGAGGTGAAATGTAGTAATAACCGGAAATTTGCAGATTAAAATTTATTGAATTTGAAATATTTGAATTTGTATTTAATAAAATAAAATTATCAGAATTTAATCCGTAACCGGAGGATAAATTAAAACTCATTGAGGTTCTGGTATTGGGGTAAAAAGCATATCCGAAGCCGGCATAAACATTTAAGTTATCAGAGAAATTCGTGTCAGAATATGATTCTGTATCAGTAACATAGTTTAAAAAAGGATAACTTATATCAAAACTGAAATTTCTTTGCCAATATAAATTTATATTTTTATTTGATGTAAAATTAAATCCCGGAGCAATATTAATACTCCTGTATTTAAATATTCGGGAAATAGTATCTTGTTCTTTAAAAATTGTTTTATTCGGCTGAAATTCAGGCCTCAGATAAAAGCTGAATGTTTTGCCTTCATATCTGTATTGATTACCTGCATATATCCAATAATCATTCAAAGTAGTGAAATAATGAATGTCATTTTGAGATATTAAACGGTTTATATTTAAAAAAGAATCAAGCTGTTCTAATTCATATATTCTTTTTTTTCTGCTGTCAAAAAATCGTTCATTCTTTAATTGAGCTATAAATTCAGCCAATTTTATTATATCTTTTTTCTCATGAGTTTTTGATGCCATCCCTTTTTCTGAAAGTTTGTTTAATATGTATATTGCATGAATATAGTCATTTACAGGTTCTATTCGACCTTTTCCGATTGAAAAAGATGTTGAAACAAAAGTTGAAAATTGTGAATCAGATGAGCTGATTTTATTTTCAATATTATCCGGATTTATAAAATTTTGTTTTGAACTGTTTGAAAATACAGAATTCTGAAATTGAAAATTAAATCCCCAAAAACGATTTTGCTCAAAGTAAAACTTATTATTAGAATATATATTTATACTACCGGTAAAATTGTTTTCTTGTATATTACTTAAATATAAAATACTGTCCGGTGTGTAATTTTCAAAATGAAATTTATTCTTAATGTTTACGCTCGCAGAATATTTACCTTGGTATTTTCGGGTATTTTTCAAATAATAATATTGAGTTTCAAAGTTATTTGTTAAGTCAAAAAGTTTTGAGTTATAATATGTTTGTGCTGTATCAGACATATGATTAGAATTATAAAAGTTTGTTAAATTTAAATTAAAATCCAATGTTTGCCTTTTTAAATCCGGTAATTTATATTCCGAAAAATTAATTGTGTCCGTTTGGGCAAAAATTTCGGAAACGGAAAAAGAAATTAATACTGATAATACAAGAATTGATTTTTTCATTTTAAATAATTTAAGAGTTCTGTTTGTAATAATGGTTTTTTTGATAAAATATTATTATAAATATGATATTTAACTTTTTTTAAGTTAATTTAAGTTAATATAAATCAATTAGTTTTATCGTATTTTAAAATTTGATAAAGCATTTTCAAATCAATCAGTTTGAATGCAAAAGCACTTAAAATTCCGATCGTTAATGTCGTAATAAAAGCAATCGGTCTGCTTGTTATAAATGTGTCGGTAATATATCCGGATAAAATAATCCAAGCCGTAAAAAGAATTATTGAAATTAACAGTTTGTATCGAATTTTAAAATTGAAAACTTTTCGAGCAATCAGAAATTGCAGCATTGCCGTTATAAATTGAGTAATTAAACTTGCCAGTGCTGCTCCGTATGCTTTCAAATTCGGTATCAGAATAAAATTCAATGTTAAATTTAACACAACACCGATGCCTGCCATAATGTTCAATTCTTTTAAATTACCGTTTGCCGTCAGCAATGTTCCGAAAATATATGAAACGGAAATGGGAATAAAACCGAGAATTAATATCTCAAAAACTTTTGCCGATTCCTTAATATGGTCGTTATATAAAACATAAATAATATCATTTCTGAAAAAAGAAAAGTTGACGGCAACAACAACGGCAGGTATCACAAGCAACAAAAAAGATACTTTAACAAGTTGTGTGACATTTTCTTTTTTTACCAACATTCTTGCAAACATAGGCAAAAGTAATGTAGCAAAAAGCAATGCATACTGCGAACTTGCATCTAAAATTCGATAACCGTGCGCATAAATTCCGGTTTGAGTATCACCGTCGGGCAGCAGCCGTTCAATCATTACTGAATCAATTCTGGTGTATGATGTCATTAATAAAACTAAAAGTGCATAAGGATAACTTTTTCGTAATATGACTAAAAAGAATTTAAAATTAAATTTAAATGTTAAACCTCCGGATTTTGCTTTTATTATGAAAAATGCGACCAATGAAGTTGTTGTGTAAGCAACTGATTGTGAATAAATAAGCCATTCAATCTTAAATGTTTTTCTGAAATTTAAAAGTAAAAAGCCGACAATAATAATCATCAAAAGACGATCGAGAACGGACAACATACTGTCGGTTTTAAACAGTTGCAAACCGGAAATATTCGATCGCATATACATGATCAACGAAAGTAAGAATTGGTTTCCGGCAAGGATAAGAAGAAATTGAATTTGTCTTTCGTTATAATCAATTAATAATGCCCCGATAAAAATAATCAGAATGTAAAAAATACCGAGCAAAAATTTCAGTCCGATAATGTTGGAAAAGTGTTTACTTAACAATTGATGATGGCGGGCAATGTTTCGATTGTTAAAATTTGTAATGCCGAGGTCAAGAAAAATATTAAATAACAGTGAGAAGTTAAACAAAGCAAAATAAAATCCGTATTCAGAAGAACCCACTGTATTTTGTACCGTCATATCAATACCGAAAATCCAAAACGGTTTAATCAACAGGTTTAATGAAACCAGAAAAAGCAAATTTGTTATAAACTTTTTTCTCAAAAGCGTTTAATTTAAAAAATTATCAGCAAAAGTAGTAATTATTTAGCTGCACTTATTAATTTTGACTGATATTTTGAAGATTTATGAAAATTGCCGTAAATACACGATTGCTTATTAAAAATAAGTTGGACGGAATCGGATGGTTTACTTTTGAAACTTTGAAAAGAATAACAAGAAATCATCCTGAGCATGAATTCTTGTTTTTATTCGACAGAAAATTTTCCGAAGAATTTATTTTTTCCGATAATATTACTCCCGTAATCCTAAATCCGCCTGCACGCCATCCTGTTTTATGGTTCTTTTGGTTTGAATTTTCGGTATCAAGGTTTATAAAGAAAAATAACATTGATTTGTTTTTGTCACCCGACGGGTATTTATCATTATCGTCAAACATTAAACAAATTCCTGTTATTCACGATATTAATTTTGTTCATCGTCCGGAGGATTTACCCTCTTTTACAAGAAAATATTATAATTATTTCTTTCCGAAATTTGCCGAAAAAGCATCCGTAATTGCAACAGTTTCGGAATATTCAAAACAAGATATCGTAAAAACATATAAGATTCCGGGAGATAAAATAACTGTTGTTTTTAACGGATGTAATGAAAGTTATGTCCCCGTTTCCCAAGAACAGAAGAAAGATACAAAACAAAAATATTCCAAAGGAAAAGAGTATTTTATTTTTATCGGAACCTTGCATCCGCGAAAAAATATTGCTCGTCTTTTTCGAGCATTTGAATTGTTTAAAAAAGAATCGGGGACGGATATGAAACTGCTAATTGTGGGTACAAAAATGTTTATGACAAAGGATATTGAGTCGGCATATTCGCAATCCGATTTTAAAGAAGATATTATTTTTACGGGCAGATTAAATCCGGAAGATTTGCACATGGTTTTGGCTTCGGCATTTGCAATGACTTTTGTGCCTTTATTTGAGGGATTCGGGATTCCTATGATTGAAGCAATGAATTGCGATGTTCCCGTAATCTGCTCTGACACAACATCTTTACCGGAAGTTGCAGGAGATGCCGCTTTATTTGTTAATCCCTTTGATGTTGTAGAAATCAAAAACAAAATGATGATAATAACGGAAAATGAAGAATTGCGAAAAGCATTAATTGAGAAAGGCAGAAAAAGAAAAAATCTGTTCAGCTGGGATAAAACAACTGAAAAACTTTGGAAGCTCATTGAAGAAAGTTTAAAATAAATGCAAAAAATAAAATTTATATTAAAATATCTGAAATACAAACTTACGGCTCAACACAGAAAAGGTTTCGGCATTCATTCACCGTTTTTGTATCATTTTGTTTGTGAAATTCTCTACGGGAAAAGGTATTTTTATGCGTATGACGATATTGCCGAATTACGTTATGATTTGCTTGAAAGTAATGAGGAAATTTTGGTTAAAGATTTTGGAGCAGGTTCCAAAGTAATGAAATCAAATGTCAGAAAAATAAAAGATATTGCAAAACATTCGGCAATAAGTGAGAAATTCGGAGAAATGCTTTTTCGCATAATTGAACATTACAAACCGCAAACAATTTTAGAACTCGGGACTTCATTGGGCATAGGAACTTTGTATCCGGCAACGCCTTCAGAAAAGGCAAAAGTTTATACCATTGAAGGTTGCCCGGAAACGGCAAAAAAAGCGATGCAAAATTTTGAAGAGTTTAATGCGGAAAATATCAATCAAATAATCGGGAACATTGACGACGAACTACCGAATTTATTAAATAATATTGATAAGCTTGATTTTGTTTATTTTGACGGGAATCATCAAAAAGATGCGACTTTAAATTATTTTTCTCAATGTCTTGAAAAAGCACATAACGATACTATTTTTTATTTTGATGATATTCACTGGTCTGCCGGAATGGAAGAAGCTTGGAAAGAAATTAAAAAAAATGAGAAAGTAACTTTAACCGTTGATTTATTTTTCAGCGGCATCGTATTTTTCAGAAAAGAATTATCGAAAGAGGATTTTGTGGTGAGATTTTAGAAATTTTTTTCTTTAAAAATTTGCAAAGTACGTATAAATATTATATATTTGCACGTATATGTAATACATTCGAATCATGGATACTAAACTGACATTGAAACTTGAGAAAACAATAATTGAAAAGGCAAAAGCTTATGCGAAAAATAAAAACATAAGTCTTTCCAAAATGATTGAGAACTATTTAAAAGCAATAATCGAGAAAAAAAATCAAAAAAATGAAATTACACCTTTAGTTGACAGTTTAACGGGTGTTATAAATTTGCAGGAAGAAGATTTTAAAAAAGATTATGTCGATTTCTTAACAGAAAAATATAAGTAGTGAAAAAGCTTTATATTGATACGAATATTGTTCTTGATCTATTAGCAAAACGTGATAAGTTTTACAAATCTGCCGCTATATTATTTTCTTTAGCTGATAATACTAAAATACAACTTGCCGTATCATCTTTGACATTTGCAAATACGTATTATATTCTTTCAAAAGAATTAAAGCAAGGAAAAGTTAAAGAAATATTAAGAAAATTTAAACTTTTAGTGAAAATTTTACCGATGAATGAAAAAATTATTGAATTATCTTTAAATTCCGAGTTTAATGATTTTGAAGATGCTATTCAATATTATACGGCATCGGTACATAAATACGAAATAATAATAACAAGAAATTTGAAAGATTTTAAACATTCAAAAATTCCCGTCATGACTGCTGATCAATATTTAGTTCTTTTTGAATGAAACCCGACTTCCGAAAAATATTATCCGACAGTTTGAGAATGACAATTGATATTGCCGTTGAAGCTGTTGACGGTGAACTTGAATATTTTGAAGAAGTGTTAAATTTTGCAATCGGAACTGAAGCCCCCTTAAACATGAGAGCTTCAAGAGTTATTGCTTTGCTTATTGATAAATATAAGGGTTTATTTTTACCTTTTACCGATAAAGTTGCACAATTGTATCCGAACTTTAAAACAGACGGACAAAAAAGAAGTTTTGCATATGTTTTGTCAAAATATGTAAACCGGTTGAGTGAAGACAATCAGGTAAAAATGATTGATATTTGCTTTGATTATATGCTATCAAATGAAAAAGTTGCCGTAAAATATAATGCTATGAAATTTTTATATGAAATGACAAAATTATATCCCGAATTAAAAGGTGAATTACAATCGGCAATTGATTTTAATTTAACGGAAGGAATTTTCAGAATGAACGGCGAAATAAAGAAAATATATCGAA
>JANTGL010000110.1 GCA_024762915.1 Bacteroidales bacterium
TATTGTTCACGGGTAAAATAAAACTGCCGATTATCATTTTGGATTTTGAAATATTATTAATGATGGTATTTAGTTTTTGAATATTTAGATTTGATATAAAAATATAATCAATGGTTTTATACTTCGGGAAAAGTATTGCATCATTATTTTTATTTGTAATAAGGTAATGTTTGATGTTTTGATCATCAATATATCGAAACATTGAAAAATTAAAAACAGTTTCTGTGCCTTTAATTTCTTTATTAAAATCTTCCGTTTTAGAAAAATTTAATCCTGTCAGATTATTTAGCGACCAAACAACTTGAATATCTTTAAAATGAGAAGAAATCCCGATAAAATTTTTCGGAAAATCAGATAATGTGCTGAGTTTTATTTTTTTTTTCAATGTTATAAGATAAAATTACCTTCTTTTATTTTATTTAATGCTTCTTCCGATGCAAATTGTTCAGCTGTTTTTTTTGAGATTCCTGTTCCTTTGCTGACAACTTTACCGTTAATTAAAAGTTGAGAAATAAATTCTTTTGATGTTTCGGAAACCGCTTCCGTTAAAAATTCAATCGGAATTTTATATTTCTGAGACCATTCTATAATTCGACTTTTAAAATTGTCATTTACAAATCTAAGTTTATTTAAATCAATATGTTCTACCATTATTTTTTGCAAAACAAATTGTTTAACATACTTAAACCCTCGGTCTAAATAGATGGCTCCTATGATTGCTTCAAAAGCATCTTCATAGATTCGCTCGGTAATATTTTTTTTAGATTTGCTGACGATTAAAGAATCGAGATGAATTTTTTTAGCTAATTCAGTCAGTTTTTTTCCGTTGACAATTTTTGTGCGCATTTGAGTTAAAAAACCTTCATCAGCAGACGGAAAGCGTTTAAATAGAAGTTCGCTGATGGCAGCATCCAAAATGGCATCACCCAAAAATTCCAATCGTTCGTTATTAATATCAGAACCTTTTAAGCAAGGGTGAGGAATTACAGATTTAGGGGTAAGGGCTAAAATATAGTAAGATAAGTTTTTTGGCTTAAAACCCAATAACCTCCATAGCGAAAGTGCTGTGGCTCTGTCGTAACATTTTTCTTGTTGTCTTTTAAAAAGAGACACCGGAGATATTATTTTTCAAACTTTTTAAATACGAGTGAAGCATTATGACCGCCAAAACCGAATGTATTACTTAATGCAGCTTTAACTTCGCGTTTTTTTGTTTTGTTAAAAGTGAAATCAAGTTTCGAATCAATATTAGGGTCTAACTCAAAATGATTAATTGTCGGGGGAATTTGGTTATGAGTTATGGCCATAACGGAAGCAATTGCTTCCAATGCTCCTGTAGCGCCAAGTAAATGCCCGGTCATTGATTTTGTGGAACTTATACTTAAATTATAAGCATGTTTGCCAAAAACATTTAAAACCGCTTTGGTTTCGGCTAAATCACCTAATCCGGTTGATGTACCGTGTAAGTTAACATAGTCAATATCTTCCGGTTTTAAATTTGCATCATCAACAGCACTTTTCATAACAACGGTTGCACCTCTGCCTTCCGGATGCGGAGCGGTAATGTGATTTGCATCAGCACTCATTCCGCCGCCTGCAAATTCTGCATATATTTTTGCACCGCGTTTTATTGCATGTTCGTATTCTTCTAATATTAATGCGGCACCGCCATCGCCCATAACAAATCCGTCTCTGCCTATATCAAAAGGTCGGGAAGCAGTTTTAGGGTCATCGTTTCTGGTTGAAATGGCGCGCATGGCATTAAACCCGCCGACACCTGCTTCAGTTACGGCATGTTCAGAACCTCCGGAAATAAAAATATCGGCTTTTCCCAGTCGAATGTAATTATATGCATCTATTAATGCATGAGAAGAAGATGCACAAGCGGAAACGGTGGCAAAATTTGGTCCGCGAAAATCATATTTTATGGATATATGCCCTGCGGCAATATCAGCAATCATTTTAGGAATAAAAAAGGGATTGAAGTGCGGTGTGAAATCATTTTGAACATATTCGGTAATTTCATCTTTAAATGTTTGTAAACCTCCGATTCCCGAACCCCAAATAACACCTGCTCTGTCTTTATTCAATACGTCAAGGTTAATACCGGCATCTTTAACGGCTTCTTCCGCAGCAATCATGGCAAATTGTGTAAATTTGTCCATTTTTCTTGCTACCGGTTTTTTGAAATATTTTAACGGATCATAGTTTTTAACTTCACAAGCAAAGTGTGTTTTAAATTTGCTTGCATCAAAACTGGTAATAGGAGCAGCACCGCTGACACCTTTAATCATATTTCCCCACGTTTCGGTTAAATTATGACCGAGCGCATTAATTGTTCCCATACCGGTAACAACTACACGTTTTAATTCCATAAATGATGTTTTTCGTTTAATTAAAGAGAAAAAGGATTACGGCATTCGTCGCAATCCTTTTATCAATTTATTTTGAATTCTCTTCGATATAGCTTACTGCGTTACCGACGGTTGCAATAGTTTCAGCTTTATCATCAGGAATAGCGATATTAAATTCTTTTTCGAATTCCATGATTAACTCAACAGTATCAAGTGAGTCTGCACCTAAGTCGTCAGTGAAACTGGCTTCTAATGTTACTTCACTTTCTTCAACACCTAATTTGTCTACAATAATTGCTTTAACTCTTGAGGCAATGTCTGACATAATACTAAATTTTAATTAATAAATAAATGATTTTGTGAAATGCAAAGAAAATTAATTCTTCAAAAAAAAAAAAATTATTAACTGTTTATCTGAATAATCAGTATTTTGGATGTTTAAATTATTAGATTTTAAAATGTTGATTTATTGAATTATAATGGTAATTACTTTGAATAAAATTTAACAATTTTTAACGACTGAAATATTGTAATTCTTCATGAATTGCCGAATTTAGTATAAATCAATGCATAATTCAGTAATAAACTGAGAATCATTTATTTGTGTGCCCAATCGGAATTTCTGAGGATATTGAAGTTCCAGACGTTTCCTCAGATTTGATAAGCCGATGCCTTCACCCGTATGATTGTTTTCTCCGTTTAAACTGTTCGTGACCGTTAAATTAAATCTGCTGTCATCTGATACATTAATATAAATTTTTACAAATCCCTTACCGACATTTTTATCTAATCCGTGTTTAAATGCGTTTTCAATTACAGGAAGAATAAGCAATGGGGCAATATGTATTTCGGAAGGTTCACCTTCAGTTTTAATACTGATGTTTACTTTGTCATCATACCTTATTTTTTGTAAATCAATATAGTCTTTAATGTTATCAATTTCTTTAGAAAGTTCAATTTTAGGAACATTACATTCATACAAAACATAATCAAGCAAAGAGGATATTTTTAAGACAACTTCCGGAGCTTTTGATGATTTCTCAAGCGTTAAACTGTATAAATTATTTAATGCATTAAATAAAAAATGCGGATTTATTTGAGCTTTCAGATATTTTAATTCTGCTTCTTTTAATTGAAGTTTGATTTCCAACTTTTCATTTATTAAGTTTTGTTGTCTTTTTTGAGATTTATACCATATTTTAGCTAATTTAATGGTTGTGGCAACACCTGTTATCATCAGTTTAATGGTTAATGCAATTAAGATGCTTCGTTTAAGGTATTCAAAAAAAGAAGGAATCAGTTTATCCGTACCCAATCTGCTGAGATACATCCCGTAATATTGCAGAGGCATTGTAACGGCAATCATTAAAAATATAAAGAAAATAAAAAAATATATCGTAAAACTGATATATTTTCTTTTCATCAAGAACTTTGGAATTAAAAAATACAAAGTAAAATAAACGGCAAGGATGTCCGTAGGAAAGAAAAATAATAAATCATGTAACAGTGTATCAATAAAAGAATTATTATTTAAATAGGAACTTACGGAATCATAAAAAACGCTTAAAACAACCCAAAACAGAACATGATATCCGATTCTGACAAAATTTATTTTTTTTATTTTAGCTGTAAGAGACATAAAAATATATTCAATTATACAAAGTTATGCATATTTTATAAAATTTAAAGGAATTTCTAAAAATGACCGTTTGTTCCGTATAAACATAAGATTAATACTTATTAAATGCATTCGGCAAATTAAACATGTTGTTTGGTCTTATAAAACAGATTTTTTACATAATTTTTTCATAAACACAATTTTATGTCAGATATTTGTTAATTATATATGTCATTTTAATAACAGAAGTAAATGAAACACTTTTTAACAATAGTAATACTGTCTGTTCTATCCGTTTCCGGAATGTCGCAGAATAAATCCTATACAACACAAAAGATTAAAGAACATCAAATTAAAATTGACGGTTCCTTAAACGAAACAGAATGGAAAAATGCCGAAGAAGGGAAAGATTTTATACAATTTGAACCTACTGAAAAAGCACAACCAAGCCAAAAAACAACATTTAAGATTTTATATGATGAAAATAATATCTATGTTGCCCTAATGGCTTATGATACCGACCCGACAAAAATTGAAAACAGAATGTCAAGACGTGACAGTTGGGAAGGAGATTTGGCCGTTGTTCAAATTGACAGTTATTATGATAAAAAAACAGCATTTGTTTTTGCCGTCAATGCTGCAGGTGTCAGAAGTGATGCCATTACGTCAAATGATAATTTAAATAATGATGATCCGACATGGGATCCCATCTGGACGGCCAAAACATCAAAAACAGAATACGGTTGGTGTGCTGAAATGAAAATACCCTTAAGCCAATTACGATTCAGTAAAAAAGAACATCAAATATGGGGTTTACAAGTCGGAAGATTCTTATTCAGAAATAATGAATGGGATATATGGCAATTTGTGTCAAAAGAACAATCCGGGTGGGTAAGCCGTTTCGGAACATTAGAAGGGCTAACAAACTTAAAACCTAAAAGGCAAATTGAAATTGCTCCTTTTGCTTCTGTCAAATTTGAAAAATATGAAAAAGAAGAAGGAAATCCTTTTGCCGACGGACTTGATTGGGTCTATAACGCCGGTGTTGACGGCAAAATCGGAATTACGAATGATTTAACCCTAAACTTTGCCGTAAATCCTGATTTCGGACAAGTGGAAGCTGATCCTTCTGAAGTTAATTTAACAGCTTTTGAAACGTTTTTCTCTGAAAAAAGGCCTTTTTTTGTTGAAGGCAGTAATATTACTGATTATCAATTAACACCCGGAGGCAGTCCGTGGTCGCAAGATAATCTTTTTTATTCCAGGAGAATAGGAAGAAGTCCGCAATATTATATTTATGATGATTTATCCGAGAACGAATATGCAAAAGTGCCTGAAAATACAAGTATCTTGGGTGCATTAAAACTAACGGGAAAAACAAAAAACGGAGTATCTGTCGGAATAGTAGAAAGTTTTACGAAAAATGAATTTGCTGAAATTGACAGTTTCGGAAACAGACGAAAAGTACTTGTTGAACCCTATACAAATTATTTTTCGGGACGATTACAAAAAGATTTGAAGGAAGGGAATACAATAATCGGAGGAATGATAACTTCAGTTAATCGATTTAAAGTTGAAGAACAGTTAGATTTTTTAAATAAAAATGCGTATTCCGGAGGGATGGATTTTATGCAATATTTTAAAGATAAGAAATATTTTTTATCTGTTAAAGGAGCCGGAAGCTATATTAACGGTACTCCGAATGCAATTTCCGAACAACAATTATCTTCTCGCCGATATTATCAAAGACCGGACGCTGATTATTTGGTTTATGACAGCACTTTAACAAGTTTATCCGGTTGGGGAGGAAATTTGACGGTCGGTAAACAAAGCATGAAAGGTTTAGGGTACGGTTTTAATTTGTCCTTGCGTTCTCCGGGATTTGAGTTGAATGATGTCGGTTATTTACGAAGAGCAAATTCGATTTTCCATTTTGTGTGGGTAAATTATAATATAACGGAACCGTTTTCTGTTTTCAGATCCGTAAATTTCAGCACAAATGAATGGTCCGGATGGGATTTCGGCGGTATCAGTACCTTTTGGGGCGGAAATATCAGCGGCAGAGCTCAATTTAAAAATTTATGGTCAGTACGAATTAATGCGACTAAGGAAAGATACAATATTGATAATACACTTTTAAGGGGAGGTCCTTCAATAAGAACACCCGGCAGTTTTAATTATGGTTTTAATTTTGGTACAAATTCAACTAAAAAAATCAAAGTTTTTGCGGGATTTCATGATAATTACGGAGGAAATAACTCAAGCAGAAGCTACGGGGTATACGGACAAATTTCATATCAACCGTTAAATGTTTTATCATTGAGTTTGTCTCCGAGTTATTTTTTTAATAATACGGAATTACAATATGTTGAAACAACGGAATTTTCAGGAACGGACAGATACTTATTTGCTGAGATGAATCAAAAAACATTTGCGTTGACTTTACGAATTAATTATAATATTACGCCCGATTTTACCATCCAATATTACGGTGCTCCTTTTGTAAGTGCGGCGATCTATTCTGATTATAAGAAAATAACGGAAGCTAAAGCCGAACATTATCCGGATCGATTTGAAAGCTTTTCAGGCAATCAAATAAATTATTTTGCTGATGATGAAATGTATGGTATTGATGAATCAGGCGGCGAAAATTATGATTATTACATCGGATACCCTGATTTTAATTACAGACAGTTTCGTTCAAATTTAGTATTACGTTGGGAATATAAAGCCGGTTCTTTATTCTATTTTGTTTGGACACAAGAAAACACGGATTATATTTCAGACGGCGATTTTAATTTAGGCGAAAGTTTTAAAAATATGTTTAAAGTCAATCCGCGTGATGTATTTATGATTAAATTTTCGTATCGGTTTATTTTGTAATTCCATTACAAATAAGGCTTGATTTTTTATTTCCCGATCGGTTGTGCATACAACTTAACATCGCCGGCAGTAATTTTACTGTCGCATAGGATTATTAATCGTTCGATAACATTTCGGAATTCACGAATATTTCCGGTCCATTTAATTTTTTGGAGTTCTTTTATTGCCGCTTTGTCAAATTTCAATTTTGCCGTTCCGTGTTCTTTTGTTATTTGATTCATGAAGTGTTCTGCCAAAATCGGAATATCTTCAAGACGTTCGTTTAAAGCCGGAACATTTATAAGGATCACACTGATCCGATGATACAAATCTTCGCGAAAATGTTTTGCTTCAATTTCTTCCTTAAGGTTTTTATTGGTTGCGGCAAGCACTCTGACATCGACTTTAATTTGTTTATCACTGCCTACGCGAGAAATTGTATTTTCCTGCAAAGCTCTCAAAACTTTAGCTTGTGCCGATAAACTCATATCACCGATTTCATCGAGGAAGATGGTTCCCCCGTTTGCTTGTTCAAATTTTCCGGTGCGTTGTTTATGTGCCGAAGTAAACGATCCTTTTTCATGTCCGAATAATTCACTTTCAATAAGTTCCGAAGGAATTGCGGCACAATTAACTTCCACAAACGGTTCTTTGCTTCTGTTACTTTTTTCGTGTAAACGATGAGCAACCAATTCTTTTCCGGTTCCGTTATCTCCGGTAATCAAAACCCGAGCATCGGTTTCGGCAACTTTATCAACCATGTCCTTAATATGTTGAATGGCTTCGCTTTCACCGACCATTTCATATTTTTTACTGACTTTCTTTTTCAGCACTTTTGTTTCACTTGCCAATTTTCCGAATTCAAGTGCATTCTTTACCGTTATCAGTAAACGATTTAAGTCAAGCGGTTTTTCGATAAAATCAAAAGCACCTTTTTTAATGGCTTCTACGGCAGTATCAACGGTTCCGTGTCCGGAAATCATGATAAATCGGGTATCAAGACCTTTCATTTCAGCTTTTTCCAAAACTTCAATACCGTCTGTTCCGGGCATTTTAATATCGCAAAGTGCAATATCAAAATCTTTTTCTTCTAATTCTTGCAACGCTTGTTTGCCGTCTTCGGCAAGCGTAACTTCGTGTTTCTCGTATTCTAATATATCTTTTAACGAATTACGAATTGCTCTTTCGTCGTCAATAACCAGTATTTTTGCCATAATAAATTTTTTACAAAGATACTTTTAGGAAAGGAATTTACAAAAACTTGTTTTCCCGGTTTAATCTGATGTTATGATGTTTCTTTTTAATTTATGCATAATTACCTGTCCCCATGAAACGGCAATAAGCGATGCGGTAATATTTCCGCTTACGACACCCCAACAGATGCCCGGTAAACCGTAATTTAATTTAATTCCCAAATACCAACTGAAAATTACCTGAAAAACCAATGTTCGCATAATGGTAATAATCAAAGAATTCTCGCCTTTCCCAATGCCTTGAAACATGGATGAAGTAAGCATTCCCAAAGGAACCATAGGTAAAAACCAAACTAATTGACGCAATGTTTTTATTAAACTTCCGGAAATATGAACGGTATCTTTCGAATAGGTAAAAAGATAAGTTAATTGTGAGGCAAAAATGAAAATAAGAAATACAA
>JANTGL010000111.1 GCA_024762915.1 Bacteroidales bacterium
GTAGCAGTTGTTGCTGCCGTAAAAAAGGAATCAGGAAGTTGGAAATGGGCGGCATTTTTAGTTTTTTATACGACAAGTTTAGCGTGGCTGTTATCATTTGCCGTGTATCAAATCGGTAGTTTGTTTATTTAATTAAAAAAAGGAAAGCATGATACAAGAAATTATTACATACATCATTATTACAATTGCGACAACATATACTTTATACAGTTTTATTAAAGTTTTTATTCCGTCAAAGAATAAAAAAGCTCACTCCTGTTGCGGCGGGTGTTCGGGTTGTGCTTTGAAAAGTGATTCAGGTTTGCAAAAAATATCAGTTAAATCTCTGTACTAAATACTCCTCTATCTTTAATTGAAAAATAATCAATATGTAATTTCTCACATTCTTCTTTTCGTTTTTGAACTTGATAGAAATTATTTGATGAATCAATTATAATCTTCTTAAAATCAATATTTTGTGTTATCTGTTTAATGTTTGTATCAGTTTTGCCGGTGAGAATAATATAATCAACTTTTAGTTTAGTATTTGTATTAACGAGTTTGGTCTTTTCATTCATTATCAAAAATGATTTATTTCCGATAATCAAAAAATTGCCTTTTTTAAATATAATATCGGTTTTAATTTCCGAAGTGTCAATCGGAATAAATCGAAAATCAGACTTATTCAAATATTGACGGTTGGGATGAATCCCGTAGGTCAAATTTTTTGTCTTAAAAATGCTTTTTTCGGAAATGAAATAATTTTGCTTTCCGATAACATCAACAGCCGAAAATTTGTTGATGTTATAAATAAAAATTTTAGGATGTTTTTCATTAGTTATTTTTCTGAAACTTCCGAAACCTATCCATATAATCAATAGAATCAGAGATATTTGCAATGATTTTACTTTCTTTAAAAAAATAAAAATTGAAATAAAAATGAGAATTAAAAATGCAATAATTAAATCTTCATTATGAAAGGAAATATTTTTTACGGTAGAATACGGTAATTGTTCAATAAACGATACGGAAATATTCATTCCTTTCAGGATGTATTTTAACAGAAAAGAAAAAACATCCGGTACAATCGGTAAACTTGAACTGATTAGCAGAAAAACCGCAAATATTATTATTAATGTGGCTGCCGGAATTACGATGATATTTGATAAAAAGAAAAATGTCGGGAAAATATGAAAATAATACAACGTAATCGGAAAAGTAGTTAATTGAGCAGCAATTGAAACCGCTGTTAATGACCATAGATAATACAGAATTTTATTTTTGATTTTAAACAGAGCAACAATTTTAGCTTGGAAGAAAATAATACCCAGAACAGCTGCATAGGACAGCTGAAAACCGACTTCAGTAATTTGATAGGGATTAATTATCAGTAATATAAATGCCGATGCCGA
Organism: Bacteroidales bacterium; assembly: GCA_024762915.1. Taxonomy (GTDB): domain Bacteria; phylum Bacteroidota; class Bacteroidia; order Bacteroidales; family JAADGE01; genus JAADGE01. The sequence continues at coordinate 1,392 of JANTGL010000111.1, forward strand.
AATTGAGTTGTAAATATTAATATGCCTGTTTAAAGCTTTCCCTATTATAACAAATGTAAACATTACGGCTGCTCTGCGAATGGAAGGCGACAAACCCGAAAGAATTGCAAAACTCCAAATAACAATCATTAATAGTACAGCTTTCGTCCAAGTTCCGATATGTTTTTTATTGTATTTTATTTTATCAAGAAACTTCAGTAAAAAGTTAAATAACAGAAAAATAATTCCGACATGTAAACCGGATACAGCCAGAATATGCATGGCTCCGGAAGCAACGTAAGCTTGACGTATTTCATCATCTATTTCGCTTCGGTCACCCAGTGTAAGAGCTTGTAGCACAGATAATTCATTGCCGGTTATTCCGGATTTTTCATAAACTGTTTCTAATTGATTTCTAATGCGATAAGCAAAATCAAAAATCGGATTTGCATGATGGTGAGAGATTATTTTCCAATTATCATTTTTCAAAAAGACTTGTCCGGTAATTCCTTTTCTGAGCAAATATTTTTTATAATCAAATTCATGCGGATTTCCGGGATTTGTAATTTTATTGATACGACTTTTAAAAATAATTTTATCACCGTATTTCAATTTTTTTACGGCTTCATTTTTTGAAAAATAAACGATAATTTTTGAACGTTCCGAAATTACCGTATCATTATATTTGTAACTGATATTTTGTAAAAAACTTTTATACGAGTTATCCTTTTCTGAAATCGGTTCTGAAATAACGGCTTCTCCGGTTATCAGGGTTCCGTATGTTTGAATTTTTTCCGGTTTATGAGCTTTTAGTAAAATTGCTCCTGCGAAAATTAATAAAATATTAATTAATAAACCGGGTAACCATCTGTGTCTAAAGTTCTTACTTTTATATATAGATTTTGTACCGAAAAGGAATAAAATAAAAATGAAGATGAAAAATAAACCCGATAAATGAATATTAACCGGAAAATTCAATGCAAATAAAATTCCTGCAATCAGCGGTAAAATTAATCGACTGAATGGCAGTTGTTTTAGGAATTGGATAAAATTGAATTGCACGAAATTAATATGATTAAAAATGAATACGTAAATATAAGAAATTTAACGAATTGTTATTTTTCTTTTATTAATATTACGTATATTTGTATAATCACGATTTTGCAGATTATGGTAATAAGAGCATTTATTGCAGAAGACGAAACAAAAACGCTTAATTCTATAAAAAATATTATTGAGAATTATTGCTCGGATATTGTTCTTTCGGGTACGTCTCAAAATGTAAAAGAAGCAATTGAATTTCTGTCAAAAAATGATACGGATTTATTTCTTACCGATATTAATTTTCCTGACGGGACGGCTTTTGATATTTTTAATAAACTTAATTCATTTAATTTTAAAGTTGTATTTATAACTGCATATGAAAAATATGCCGTCAGGGCAATTAAGATTAGTGCAGTTGATTTTCTGTTAAAACCCGTAAATCCCAAAGAATTGATTTCAGCTGTTAATAAAGCACGTATTGAAATAGAAAATAAATATTCGGATTTAGTAAGAATTAAAACTCTGCTGTCCAATATGAATAATGAAACTAAATCTTTCAAAAAAATAATTGTAAAAACATCCGAAAGAATAAATGTTATTGATATAACAGACATTGTAAGATGTGAATCGGATACATCATATACTTCGTTTTTTCTGAAAAATAACAAGAAAATTATCAGTTCAAAGAATTTAAAAGAATATGATGAAATGTTATCCGCTTCGGGATTTTTGAGAACACACAAGTCTCATTTGGTAAATCTTGATTATATAAAATCTTTTGAGAAAGCCGGCGGCGGATTTTTAATCTTAAAAGATCAAAGCAAAATTCCCGTTTCGATACGAAAAAAAGAATTTGTCCTTGACGCTTTAAATAACCTACATTGAATGTATGTTCTTGCAAAATAAATACAAATTTAAAATATTAAGTTGCATCTTATTTTACGGGATTTCTTTTGTCGGTTTTGCTCAAAAATCGAATCAACTTGAAAATGAATTTATTTCAGATACTTCTCGAATAAATAATTTTATAAGATTGGCTGATGACATTTCCGGAACTAATTCTGATTCGGCATTGTCTTTATTGAAAGTTGCCGAAATCGAATCAAAAAAAACATCAAATGAAAAAGCATTGATGCAAATTTATTTTAAACAAGCTAGTATCTTGTTTCGTAAAGGGGATAATAATTCTGCTCTTACATTATATAGAAAATCACTATTATCGGCTGAAAAACTTAATGACGGATATTATATAAATGCATCAAAAGTTTACATCGGAACAATATATCTTTTAAGAGCTGACTATAATTTAGCGTTAAAATATAATATTGAAGGACTGGCTTATTTCGAAAAAGAAAATGATTTCAGTTCGGTATCAGGCATTTATTTGAATCTAACGTTTATCCAAACAGAACAGGGAGACAATGACAAGGCATTAGAATATACAAAATTATCATATAAATATTCATTAAAATCAGGCAGTAAAATATATGAAAGTAAATCATTATTGAATTTCGGTGAAATCTATTTTAACAAAAGAAAATATAATAAAGCCAAAGTATATTATATTCAATCATTGAAGATTGCGGAAGCACATAATTTTTATTTATTTATTCCCACCATTCAATTAAACTTAGGGGCGGTTTACAGTGAAATGAATATGACTGACAGTGCGGCAGTTTGTTATAATTATGTTATTAACAATGAAGTATCGCCGTATATTAAAGCTCTGGCATACCTGTCTTTCAGCGATTTATATAAGAACAAAGAAGATTTTAATAAAGCAATTGAATATACTGAAAAAGCTTTAACACTCAGTAAAGTCGAAAAGTTATCCGAAACACAGAGAAAATCAAATAATTATTTGGCAAATTTATACGCTTTGAAAGGGAATTATAAAAAAGCATACGAATATAAACTTGTGTCGGAAAAACTGAATGACAGTATCTTCTCAAAAGAAAAATATGAAATTCAAAATGAGTTGGAAACGATTTATGAAATGTCAAAAAAGGAAGAAAAAATAAATCAATTATCAAGAGAGAAGGAAATTATTGCTCTTAAAACCGACAGATTTCAATATAGTATTTTGTTTTTGTCTGTCATTTTAATTGTTTCAATAATTGTCAGTTTAATGGTTTTGCGTCAAAACAAATTAAAAGCAAAGCACGAAGCTGTTGAATTGGAACAAAAACTGTTAAGAACTCAAATGAATCCGCATTTTATTTTTAACTCATTATCTTCAATTCAAGATTTTATTTTAAGCAATAATCCTTTAGAGGCAAGTTCTTATTTATCTGATTTTGCAAAATTAATGAGATCTATTCTGGTAAATTCCTCCGAAAATTTAATTTCTTTATCAAAAGAGATTGAAACAGTTGAAAATTATTTAAAACTTCAACATCTGAGGTTGGAAGATAAATTTGATTATAATATTTCTGTTTCTGATACGATTGACCTTGAAGAATTTCATGTTCCGCCTATGCTCTTACAACCTTTTATTGAGAATGCAATTATTCACGGAATAATGAAAAAGACTGATAGTGAGGGGTTTATTTCTGTTTCATACAATTTGTCGGATGAAAAATTAATTTTAGAAGTACAAGATAACGGAATCGGAAGAAAACTATCCGAAAAACATTCCGACAGACACCATAAGTCTAAAACAATTGATATTACAAGTCAAAGAATAAATCTGTTGTCAAATAAATATAAACACGATATATTTTTCGAAATAATTGATTTAAAAGATCGAAATCATAAACCTTCCGGGACATTAGTCCGATTTAGATTACCGCTTTTATAATTTTATTGATACGATAAAATAATAATAATCGGCGATAAACAATTAAAATATAACGTTAATAAACATATCCTTTACTTGATATTCTTTATTTCATAACTTGCCGTAAATTATTAATCCACTTAAATTTATAAGTTATGAAAAAACGAATTTTATTTATCGCGATTGCCTTTTTATTTACGGGAATGTCGTTTGCTCAGAGAGTAGAAATGAAAACAGGTGAGAAAATTGAAGTTAAAGAACTCGTTAACAAAAAAGGTAAAAAAACAGGTGTTATTCAATTTATACAAAATGGCGAGAAACTAAAATATATGAGTATGTTTAAAACTTTAGAAGGGATGGATGTCTGTGCCGAAAATATAAAAATTGCAAGAAAACACAGAAACGGTGCTTTAATAATGACAACAATTGGAGTAATCACTATTCCTTTGGGATATTTAATTTTAATAGGACCGATTATGAGCAAAAAGAAAAAAGAAATTAAATATGTGAAATTAGCTATTGAAGAGTATAACAATTCTCTAGAATAATTACCTGTTTTTGATATGTTACGTTGATATGGATTTTGAAAAGTTAAATTGAATTAAACTTGTTTAATAATGAAACAATTGATTTATATTTTAGGTGTGATTACCGCAATTACAATTGTTTTGGGCTTGTTTTTTTTATTGCAAAAATGGCCGGGTTACGAATTTATTTTAACTCTTTCAACAATATTATCGGTCATCTTTATTCCCTTATATGCAGTTTATCAATATACCAACGATAAAAGATGAAAAACAAACATAACTATTAATAACCAAAATTTTATAAAATGAAAAAGCAAATATTAATCTTATCGGTTTTAGTAATTTTTCTGTTCCCGAATTGCAAAAATATTATCGGTCCGTCTTTACCGGATGAAATTCAAGGAACTTGGAGAGATACGTATTCATCGTATTACTATCTGGAATATACATTTACCAAGGATCATGTTAATTACCATGATTATGCAAGTAATACCGGCGGAAGTACGGATTGGGATTGTGAACTCGATGAAATAATAGATGACGGAACATTTACTGCTTGTGCCGATTATTACTATTATCATGTCAGCGGAAATACGCTTTATCTGATTAGAGACAATGAAACAAGAAACTTAAGCGATGAATGGTGGAATGATGAAGATGTTGTGAAAAATACTTTAACAAAACAATAATTTTATAAACTAAAACACAGAAAAATGGAACGACAAATTTTAACAATTACGGTACTTTTTTTATTCGGAATAACCATGTCTTTTGCATCCGATGTAAATAAAGAAACGAATATAAAAACGCAACAAAACAAAATCAAATACAACAAAAGAAAATCAGCTGCGACTGAAATTGTATCAATGCCCGTGAAAATTCAAAAAAAACAAAAAGAAAAAAAAGAAAGCACATTAAACCGTTTTTTTAAAAACAAAAAAAGCAAATTCAGAAAAAATGTGTTATTACATTCAATGAGAGTAAATGCATTGGTAATAATCGGTTTTTTAATTTTTCTTCCCGGATTAGTTTTGACTTTAATAGGAATAGCCCTAATCCCGGCTTTAGTATTGGTTTTGGTAGGCGGAACACTTTGGCTTATAGGTTTGATTAAAATGAAAAATTCAGCTTAAAAAAGGATACTGACTTTTGAACTAATTGAGCATTATCATATACAAAATGAATAAAATTAAACGGATTAATTATAAACATAAAATATTATGAAAACACGACTTATTTTGTTAATGTTATTTGCAAGTTTAATGCTGGCAATAACAAATTCTTGTAAAAAAAATGACTTTACAGATGAAAATAACCCTGATAATGAAACATCAGGTTTGATTAGAAATGAAAGTGATGCAGAAATAATTGCTGAAGAAATAAATAACATATTGGAACATATAAGAGATAATGATATGGATTACGGAAATACCTATACAAATTATTCTCCTGAAGAAGTGAACGGCGGATACACTATAACCGGTAGTGCCTATTCCGGTCCTATATTTACAGGTTCCTATACGTATGAGTACATAAAAAAATTTGATGTAAATTTTAATAATTATAACCGGAGTAACGGTACAATTTTTAAAGAAGGAAGTATTTCATACAGCTTTCATGATTACAGTACATCAGGTTATCATCTGATTATCGAAGGTAACAGTACTTCAGCAATTCACATTACTTGTGTAAATGAAGGATATACTATAAATGAAGTCATTACGGATATTTCTTTAGGAGACATAGATGACAGTCAATCTAATATCGGTATGTCATTTAAAAGTTCTGCCGGAGATACATACGGTTTTCAGGGGCTGTAAATATGATATAACTGAATATCTGTTCTTCGAAGTGCATATAAGTTTGATAAGTTGATAAAAGAATTCTTAGAAAATTATCTTTTATCTAAAAAAGTTGTAAATTACAAGATATAATCCTTAAATAACTATTTATGAAACAAGTCTTTATTCTGTTTTTAATTGTGTATTTTCCGTTATCGATATGTGCTCAAAACATCACAAATGATACCTTAAAAGCATCAAAATATTTCAAAAAAGGAAAAGAATTATATAAAAATATGCAATTTGATTCTGCATTTATTTTCTATCAAAAAGCTTCCGTTATTTATTTAAACAATAAACTTTGGGATAACTATTTTTATTCTGAAGCCGAAAAAGCAAATTCAAAAAGTTTAAACTATGACTTCGAAAGTGCTTTTGAGATAATAAATAAAGCTCTTAATTTTTCAAAAAAGAAAATAACGGAGGAAAGTCCTGCAGCTTCTTTTTTATTATTTCATAAAGGAAAAATATTTCATAATATGAATTTACCTGATTCTGCTTTAAAATATTATGAAAAAGCACTTAAAATAAGAGAAAAAATTTATAAAAAAGAAAATCGTGAATTGGCGGATTCATATTATTATTTAAATAAAGTTTATTTTTCTTTAGGAGATTTGGAAAAAGCTTTATTCTTTAATACTAAAGCAATAAATATTGCCGATAAATTATATGAAAAAGATAATTCATTAATTATTAATATTTTAAATGATAAAGGTTTAATTGAATTATACAGTATGAATCACCGTAATGCCGAAAAGATTTTTAACTATACATTGAATTTAACACGCAAAAAATTTGGTGTAAACAGTATTGAGAATATTTATCCTTTATCGTATTTGGGTTTGGTTTATCAGGATTT
>JANTGL010000112.1 GCA_024762915.1 Bacteroidales bacterium
AAGGTGACCGAATTTATCTTCGTATTTTGCACCGGCAAAAAGTTCTGTTCCGCTTAACATCGGTTGCATAAGAATTGCCCTTGTATCTTTTATTTTCATCATTCTGTTAAATTCCGATGTAAATTGTTCTTCGGATGTAACATTCAGAACTACACCGCCGACATCCGATTTATGAACCGGTCCGACAACTTTCATGACTAAAGGAAAACCAACTTGTTTTGCTTTTTGTAATGCGTCCGACAAAGTTTCTGCCGTAAATTCTTTTGCTCTGTTGATACCGGCAGCATCCAGCAATTTTTGAACTTTTTCGGGACTTAAATAACCGTTTTCGGATGTTTCAATGATATGCCGAATTGCTTTTTTATCAATTTCCGGTAAAATAACATTTTCGCTTTGAGGTTTCGGGGTGTAATAAACTTTAGCCAAAGCATTTCCGAGCAGAACTTCTTCCGGAAAGAAAACGCGTTTTTTCTTAACAAATTCTTCTATTTCTTCTTTTGCTTCGCTTAATGAAGGCAAAACAGGAAAGATCGGTTTTTTGCACGTTTTCATTTTTTCGTCAATCACATCATAAGCATCAAATACTCGGCTTAAACCGGGAGTACCGAAAATAACTGCCATTGCATCAATCTCTTCAAATTCATTTTCACAATAGTCGATGATATCGGAAAGTTGCTCTGCTGTTCCTGTTGCCAGAAAATCTATCGGATTAGCAACAGACGAACCCGGAAATAATTTTTCAAGCAATTCATCGGCTTTTTTCCCTTCGATTTTAGGAATATTTAAGCCGCCTTTTTCAAGCGCATCGGTAAGCATTACGGCAGGACCGCCGGCATGCGTGATAATGGCAATATTTTTACCTTTAAGTTCGGCTTGCATAAATACGGAAGCAACGGTTATGAGTTCTTGCCTTCCGTAGCAACGCACAATACCGGCTTTTTTAAAGAGTGCATCAACGGCAACATCACTGCTTGCCAATGCACCGGTGTGCGAAGATGCCGCACGACTTCCGGCTGAAGAGCTTCCGGCTTTTATGGCTGCTATTTTGCATCCTTTTCGAATTAAAGAACTTGCATGTTTTAAAAGTTTTTGCGGCTTATCAATTTGTTCCAAATACAATAATTTAACTTTCGGGCTTTTGCCTTCTTCATAAGTTAAATCCATATATTCCAAAACTTCCTCAACACCTGTTTGCGCACTGTTTCCTACGGAATACAAACTTGCAAAACGCAAACCTGCCGGAATTCCTAATTCTGTAATGAAAACTGCCGTCGCACCGCTTCCCGAAATAAAATCTACGCCTTGCGGGTCTAATTCAGGAACGGGTGAAGTAAATACGCCGTGATAATTAGGTGTTAATACACCAACGCCGTTAGGTCCTATTAAAACACCGTTTACACGATTAATTATATCAACAATTTTATGTTCAATTTCGGCACCTTCTTCACTTGTTTCACTGAAACCTGCCGACAGAATGATAAATGCTTTTGTATTTTTTTTATTTGCCAGAATATGAACCGCATCAACACAAAATTTTGCAGGAATAGCCAATATGGCCAAATCCGTTTCCGGTAAATCATTTAAATCTTTGTAAGATTTAACTCCTTGAACTTCATCTTGTTTCGGATTGGAAACATATAATTTTCCTTTGTAATTTCCTTTTATGATGTTGTATAAAACTTTTCCGCCCGGTTTATGAATATCATCGGAACCGCCGACTGCGACAATGCTTTTCGGATTTAATAATTGTTGATTTATCATGTCAAGTTTGTTTTACTTTTAGAATATTCAACAAAAGTATAATTTTATATTTAAGTTCGGAATGACATAAAACATATTTATGAGAATTCTGCATTCTAAAAACAAAAGGGACTTTAAAAAGCCCCTTTTTGTCTGTCATACTGAACATGTTTCAGTTTCTTTTTATATAACTAATTATTAGTTTTTCGATGTCCCGTATTATTTGATTTATCATACATGGCAGCTTTTCTTTGAATATCGCCCGAAGCTAATCTATAATTAATCAACTGTCTGATTTCTTTAGTGCTGTATGTATTAATATGTTGTTGATTTCTAACAGTTTGTCTCGGAGAAGAATCACCGATTTGCGGATTTAAGTTCTTTTCAAAACTTTTTGCCGGAGTTTCTTGCATGACACCATTTTGAAATGTTATTGGACCACCCTGTGAATCCGTTAAATAAAAGTAGTTATTTGATTCATCATATTCACTGATTACATCATATCCGTCAACAATAATAACCAAATAATAATCTCCTGAGATTGAAGGCATTGTATACGGCCAGGAAAAACGAGCGTCTGTTCCGCCGTAAAGTGCTTCTGCAACACTTTGTCCGGCAGGAATATCAATGTGATTCCACCAATTTTGATCACCGTCCGCTTCGGGATAACCGTCTAAATTACCGTCATCTCCGGGATTGCCGTAATCATTTGTATAATAATCAAACAGCATAATACCGTAATCATTGGCATTATTTGCATTGTAATAGATATAAAGAATATTCCAATCATCAGAAGCAGGAATATTATCAGTTCCTGAATTAAATGCATTGTATTTAGCAACACGTGCACGCGGGTCGGTGTTGCCGGGATCATTTACATCATCATGATAATCATAAAGTTCCCAAGCCATTAAATCAGTTCCGGAATTCGGATCATCAACTTGATTATCATCGTTTCCGTCAGGATTTGAAAATTTATTAGTAGCGGCAAAAGCACAAAATGCAAAATCACCGCTTACAAAAAAGTCGTAATCAACCCAAATATATCCGGCATTTCCCCATCCGGTTCCCCAAGTATTTACAACTTTAAATGCACCGTTATTTCCTTTGCTGTCATCATAACCGCAAAGAGTCATGGCATGATAAGCATGTTGTCCTTGATAGGTATCGGTATCATCATACAATACATCGGATGAGTTCCATGCCATAAAATTTTCACCGAGTTTTGCCCCGAATGTTAATGCTCTGTTTTGAGCCAAATATTGTTTTAATGTTTCAATTTCAACGTTTACCTGTCGATAACTCTCTATTTTATAATTGGCTGCATTTGTATTTTCTGTATTTGAAGGCGAACTTGAACAGTCACCGAGATTTGTATAGGGTGTAGTTGCCATATTTGCAACACCGTCTGAAATCATTACATCATAAGCCGGTTCAAAACCGGTACCGTTACAATCAGCACCTTTTTGCGAACTCGGAATAGACCAAAATAAATATTTCGGACTAAACATTTGACTGCTGTTAAATGTTGTACGGTGATTATCGTCCCAAGCTTCCAAAAACGATTTGTGATTATAACCGGTTGCCCAAGCTACACATGTTCCGTATGAACCCTGATCGCCTATTGGCGGAAAATGTGCAGATAAATCAACCGAACTCGGAAGTTGTCCGGAACCGAGATAAATATCATTCTCAATAGCCGTCGTATCATCTCCTAAAGCACCACCCAAACCAAACCAACCGAGACCTTCCAACAGATTATTTTGATTATTGGGGTCACAACTCGGAAAAACGGTAAAAATACCGATGATGAAACTTACAATAAGAATCCTGTTAATAATTTTTTTCATAATATCGAGGTTTAAATTTAATAAATAAGGTTATAAAGATATAACTTTTTTCTGTATTCATACTTTAGGGTTTTTATTTTTTTGATAAAATAACAATCCCGTCAAAAATATAATCGCTTTCTTCAGATGCTTTCACATTAAAATTATTCGGATCAGAAACATAAAATATACTGTTTTCAAAGGTTAAAATTCCGCTTATTTCAGCATCGGAAAACTTTGTTTCAGAGAAAAATAAACAATTTTTAAATTCTGAAATCATATTAAATTTACTTTTAATAAATTCGGTTCTTCCTCTGAAAATTGAAGTGTTAAATTGAGCGATTTTATAAAATTCCGAATAATTAAAAAAAACATCGTCAAAAAACTTAACTTTTGTAAAATTCGCAGTTTTATTGAATACGGCAGCATTAAAAATTACCGGATTATCAAATTTTGACAATTGGAATAACACATGATTATCAAAAACAGCATCCGAAAAATTACAATTTCCGTTTATATGCATCATATTAAATTTCGCTTCTTCGATAAAATGCGTTTTATTAAAATACATCCCTTGCAAACCGACAAATACCGATTTAAAACTGACAAATTTTTGAAACATTGAATTCGAAAAATTTACAAGTCCTTTAAAATCAGAAGCACTAAAATTAACGGTATCCTGAAACGTGCAATTTATAAAACTGACACTTTTGTTGAAATTTGTTACGATTTTGAAATCTTTATTGTAATTTACGGCTAAAACCGTTCCTTTAAATGTACAATCATAAAAAATAACAGCAGAATTAACATAATGTTTAACTAAATTTCCGGTTATCAAACTTGCCTCATTCGATTGAGTAAAATCAATATCACCCATAATCGTCGCATTTTTATAGGTAAGATCTTCTCCCTTTTTAATTTTTATATTTATTTCGGAAGCATTGATAATTTTTGTTCGAGAATCCGGAATTTCTGTTTGAAGGTCATTATTACATGAAATGAAAAATATAATAATAATCGGAAAAATGTATTTAATATTAGTCATTATTAATTGATTTACAATTATTTAAATAATTAATCGTTAAATTAACGGCTGCTTGCATCGTTTTACCTAAAGAGATAAAACCGTGATTTTTTAGTATAATAAAATTGTCTGTAGATAAAAATTTCAATGCTTCTCTTGCAATTTCAATCGTCCCGTACTCCGGTTCTTTTTTCGTAACCGGAATTTTCAATTGATCGGCAAATTTCAAAAGTTCCGGTGAATGTCCGTGAAAAACGGCATTTATTTCCGGTTTATTTTTATAAATTAGATAATGCATAATTGATTCTGAAGACGGTTCTTCAGAACCTTTTCCGATAATTAAATTTTCATTTTCATCATACGATATGATTTCCGTAAAATCAGAATCAGGCATATTTTCTCTTAATGCAGTATGACTTGCCGTTATAATGAAATTAATTGCGCCGGGTTTAATTCGAAAGCTTAAATTTCCGGAAGATCCGCCGGGATAGGGCGGAGCCAGATTTTTTTCATTAAAAAAAGCACATCGACTTTTTAATTCCGACAATAATTCGGATTTTTCAATCGTTTTACCGAAACTTTTATAGTTAAATTTTATGCCGGAATAAATTTCTGCCATATTTGAATAAAAAACGTATAAAATTAATGATTATTTGATAATTTTTGAATGATTGTTTTTAATTTTGACAAAATTTTTGAAAGATGATTAACAAATTTGCAGGATTAATCGTGTTATTATTCTTATTTCAAATAAGTTACTCGCAAAGAGCACATTTAAGTAAAAAAGAAATTACCGTAGGCGATCAAATTACTTTGACCCTTGAAATTCCTGAAAACTCAGGTAAAAACATTGAATTTCCCGTTTTTGATAAAACTATAATTCCGGGTATTGAAATCGTAAACCAATCTGATATTCAGAGGAATAAAAAAGAGAACTTATTAAAGCAAACTTTTACGATAACGGCTTTTGACGATTCTTTGTTCTTAATAAGAGGGTTCAATTTTATTGTTGACGGTGATACGCTTAAAACAAATCCCTTGCAACTAAAAGTGCATTATTTCAAACCGGATTCTGCGTTTATCAGCAAAATCGACACGACACAACAACTGAAAATTGCCGATATTAAAGCACCGATTGATGCCCCGATGACCTTTAAAGAATTTATGCAACGCTTCGGTTGGTATATTTTAATTGTTTTGCTGATCGGAATTCTTGCATACATTATTATAAGGTATATCAAAAAGCGAAAATCAGAAAATAAACCTCTTTTTGTTAAAGAAAAACCGAAAATTCCGGCTCATATTATTGCAATTGAACGCATTGAACAATTAAAAAAGAAAGAGTTGCATAAAAAAGAAGATTTAAAACCGTTTTATACCGAATTGAGTATAATTATCAGAATGTATGTTGAAGAACGTTTTCATATTCCGGCTTTAGAGCAAATAACTTCTGAAATTATCAATGATTTTGACAAGACAGAATACGGAAATGAAGCATTAAAAATGAAATTACGAGAACTTTTATCATTGGCTGATACGGTTAAATTTGCTAAAAACAAACCTGCTGAGCACGAAAACGAAATTATGTACGAATATGCCCTTTCTTTTGTGAATAAAACGAAAAAAGAAGAAAATCAGGAAGAACAAGACAAAAATGAAGAATTATAAAATATGAATTAATAATTAAAAACCGGAAGTTTAATAACAACAGAATAATAATTGATTTTAATTAAAGATTATGAAAAGATTTCAGAATATTGATTAACGAATAACGATTTTTGAAGTGAAAAAATCATATTTTTACAAAAATTAAAATCTTCCGTGAAACTTCATAATTCTTAAATCGTTAATCGGTATTCGATATTCAAAAAATATTGATATTCAAAAAATAAGAATAGTAACTGAACAGCAGAATTTCAATTAAAAATTTGACAATAATAAAGTTATGACATACGCACATCCGCAATATTTTTGGCTTTTTTTAGTACTGATACCCGTTATTTTGTGGTATGTTATAAGAAAATCAAAATCACAGGCAAGTTTACGATTTTCTTCAATTAAAATTTTTGAAAATAAACGCAAACCTGTTAAATATTACTTAAGGCATCTTTTATTTGTTATTCGAATAGCTGTTATTTCATTGTTAATCATTATATTAGCCCGTCCGCAAATTGTAAAACCGGAAGAAAAAATTACGCAAGGAATTGATATCGTGATTGCATTGGATATTTCCGGAAGTATGCTTGCACAAGATTTTAAACCCAATCGTTTGGAAGCGTCAAAAGATATTGCAATTGAATTTATAAACAAGCAAGAATATAACCGTATCGGGCTGGTCGTTTTTGCCGGCGAAGCTTTTACGCAATGCCCGGTAACGATTGACCATAAAGTGCTGATAAATATGTTTTCCGGTGTGAAACAAGGTTTGATAGAAGACGGAACGGCAATCGGTCACGGACTTGCAACAGCCGTAAACGCTTTAAAAGACAGTAAATCAAAAAGTAAAATTGTTATTTTACTGACCGACGGAGAAAATAATGCCGGTAATATTGATCCGATGACGGCCGCTGATTTAGCCGCAAAATTCAATATTAAAGTATACACCATCGGTGTCGGAAAAAACGGTTATGCCGATATGCCCGTTCAAACGGTTTTCGGACAACAAATGCAAAAAGTCGAAGTAAAAATTGATGAACAAACCTTGAAACTAATCGCAAAAAAAACCGGCGGAAAATATTTCAGGGCAACCGATAACGAGAAACTAAAAAAGATATACGATGAAATCGAAAAACTCGAAAAAGATAAAATCAAAGAAAAACTCGGGAAACAAATGCAAGAAGAATCTATGAAATTCTTAATTCCCGCTTTGTTGCTTTTAGTAATTGAAATTTTATTAAGATATACGGTTTTAAGAACGTTGCCGTAATTTAATTATAAATTATGAGTTATAAATTATGAATTATGAATTTTGAATTAATCAATTACGATATAATACACTTTCAACTTTTAACTTTTAACTTTATAAACTTTTTAACTTTAAAAACTTTAAACTAAAAGAATGTTTCAATTTAAAAACCCGGAATATTTTTGGTTGCTAATTTCAATACCGATATTTATTGTGTTATTCGGATTGTCAAATTACATCAGAAAGCGAAACATTTCTCGCCTCGGCGATGAAAATTTGATACACAAACTGATACCCGACTATTCAAAATACAGAATTCTTTTAAAAAACATTCTGCTTTGGACAGCATTGATTTTTTTAATACTGGCAGCAGCACGACCGCAATCGGGAAATAAAGTTAAAGTTCAGACAACGAAAAACCGAGAAATTATTTTTGCTCTGGATGTTTCAAACAGTATGCTGGCTCAAGATGTTAAACCCGATCGTTTACATCGTGCCAAACAGATAATCAGTGAATTATATCGAAGAAATCCTTACGACAGAATGGGACTAATCATTTTTGCAGGAGATGCTTTTGTGCAAATTCCTTTAACGTCTAATTTCTCAAATTCCGATGTAATATTATCCTCAATTACGCCGGATATTATTCCCGTGCAAGGAACTGATTTCAGCCAAGCCATTGAATTGGCTGCAAA
>JANTGL010000113.1 GCA_024762915.1 Bacteroidales bacterium
TCGGGTTTATTAAAA
Organism: Bacteroidales bacterium; assembly: GCA_024762915.1. Lineage (GTDB taxonomy): Bacteria > Bacteroidota > Bacteroidia > Bacteroidales > JAADGE01 > JAADGE01. Next base: position 16 of record JANTGL010000113.1, read on the forward strand.
ATTTCTCCTGCATGATCTATAATTTCCGGATGACCGCCGTCATTATAACCGACAGCAGGTAAACCGCAATGCAATGCTTCTGTTAAAGAGTTTGAACAGGGGTCTTTTTCGGAAGCTGTTATAAAAATATCATGTTCTTTTAAAATTTTTGCTAATTTATTACTCGGTATTGGTTTAATGTGTTTAATGTTTTTAAATTTAACAGGTGAATTTCCGCAAAAAGTCATTTCATATTTTGAAAAATCTAAATTATTATCTAGCCATTCATATGTTTTAAAACCTTTATTCATATTTGAAGCCCAGCTGGAGGCAATAATTCTTATTTTACCGGTTACTTTAAAATTACTTTTATTATCCGTATTAAAAATAGTGTTGTCAGGTGCATTATGAATAGTTGTTTCAAAAAAATTCTTTTTCATTCCTAAGTCATAATTTTTCTTTTTCGACCAGTCGGACTGAAAAATAGTTGCATCGGCAAGTTGGTTGTTAATTTTATATATTAATCTGTCTATTTCTAAGTTTTTGTTTCTTATAAAAAAGATTGGTCCGTCAATGCGGTGAATCATGATTTTTTCGGGGTATTTTTTTTTAAATTTAAATATTCGGGATATTTCATGATGACTGTTAAATAAAATTATGTCTGCATTTTCCGGTTTGTCCGAATATATTCCTTTCTCTTGAAATGATTTTTTAAGAGCTTTTAAAAATTGGTTTCCTCCTCCGAAAGGACCTTCTTTAAATTCAAAGAATATATGTATTTTCATTTTGATATTAATTATACTTTTAAAATGTGTTTGTAAACCGATAAAAGTTCTTTATCTAATCTGTTCTCATTTAATGTTTTTATATTATTTACATATTGAAATTCAATATCTTGTGCCGTTTTTTCTTTTAAAGAATCAAAATTTTGAATAAATTTTTCAACACCGGTTTTATATTTTTCATAATTATTAAAAATATACTCAGGTTTTAAAAAATCACCGGCTAATCCGACATCGGTACTCATAATACAAGTTTTCATTGCCGTTGCTTCTAATATTGCTTTTGGTCCGCCTTCAGATTTTGATGTAACAAGGTATAGGTCTGTTACGGAATATAATTCCGGAATTTCGCTTAAAGGCAAGTCGTTCACTCCGACATCATCATCTTTAGTTTCTTTACCGATATAAATATACGGGATATTATGTTTTTTGCATTCTCGGATAATATAATGTCTTCGCGAACTTGCCAGCAATAAAACAAATTTGTCTTTTGGTAAATCTTTCAGTAAATTAATTAATAATTCAGGTCCTTTTTGCCATTTAGGTTTTGTTAAATCAGAGCCGAGAGTGTCTCTTTGAAAAGAACTGATTATTATTTTACCTTCGACCAAATCTTTCGGGATTTTATGATTTTTTAAAATTTCATTTTTTTTATTCAAATATTTTGAATAATTAAAAAGGTCGTAATTTAAGTAGTATGGCAAAAGAAAAACATTTTTATTATATTTTTCAATTATTTTTAATTGTTTTATTGAGGGAACCAGCCATGCTTTTGCAAGTTTATTAACTTTGAAAAATTCAGTTTTTAAAGGATAATCCGGCTTTTCCGGATTAATGAAGTTTACTGCCGTAACAATAATATTCTTTTTCAGTCGAATATGAGAATGCTTTAATGACAGTATTTTATTCCACCAAATATTATGTATAATATCCGCAGTTAAGAAGTTGTTTGTTTGCTCTATTTCAAGTCTTTTAAGTGCTGAAGATATGTCCTTGCGCATCATATCAATAGCCCATCCGCCTCCGTCTTTACCGTTTATAAAAACTTTCATATCTCTGAGTTAATTATTTTAATTAATTTTTCTGAAAATTGTTTCGGGTCATGATTTTTTTTTGCCGAAAATAGGGCTTCTTTCTGCATTTCCCGGAACTTTTTTAAATCTGAAATGCTCTGTTTTATTTTTTGTACCAAGCTGTTTAGTTCTTTTGCTTTAAAAACAAATCCGTTCCGTCCTTCTTCAATATAACATTTTGTTCCGTTTTCATCAGAACAAATAACCGGTAACCCGTTTGCAAGAGCTTCAACCACAGAATATGATGCCGGTTCGGTATGTGCAGGCAGAATAAATAAATCATACTTTGCATATTCTTTTTCAATTTGCAAATAATTTAAGTGTGCCTGAAGACTTACATTATTTGAGAGTGAGTTTTGTTGAATAAAGTTGCGTATGATTTCATAATATTTTTCATCAGCAATTTCACCAATTATATTTAAACGAAGTTTGGGTTTGTTTTCTGTAATTACCTTGAAAGCGTTTAATAAAAGAAGTTGATTTTTTCGGTTTTGAAATTTTCCTACTGAAATAATATTTATTTCATCCGAAAATTCTTTTGTTGAAAATTCTTTAAGTGGATAAACAAAAGGCAAATAAAAAACATTTTTTATCCCGAATTTTTTAAAAGCTTCATAATTTGATTTTACGGGAGTAATGTATGCATGAACCTTCAAATATTTGAATAGTTTTATATTTAATTTGAATAAAAATTTTGACCCTTTTATATGTGTGAAATTTGTTTGTGTGAGCATCAATACTTTTATATCTTCTCTTTTTGCTATGCGTAAAACTTTAATTGCAAGTGCATTTTGATATGCTTTTAAAAGTATTACATCCGGTTTGTAAGATTTTATAATTCGTTTTAATTCTCTGCCGGGTGATTGTAGTCTCAGTTCTAAATTTGATTTTAGATTCGTTTTATTAAAAAAAGATACTATTTTTATTAAGCATTTTGAAAAAAATGATAAAGGGATTTGTTGAATATTTATATTTTCATAAAACTCGGATTTCCCTTTATATAACACATTAACTCTTAGCTCATGTTGTGCATCTTGCAAAGCTTTTGCTCTGTAATACAAGTTCGTATGAAAGCGTTGTGCTATGATTAGAAATTTCATGTTAAACCAATAATAATTTGTTCTAACTGTTTGCCGATATTATTTATTTCATGATTATTTTTAAGATATTGAAAACAATTTTCCCCCTTTAATTTGAGTTCTGCTTCATTTTTTAATAATTGTTTTGTTTCTTCAACCATTATTTTAAAATCATTCTTACAATAAATACCGCAATTATATTTTGTAATAAAATTATCCGGATTTACATTTAAAGAAACAATCGGCGTTTTACCTTGTGCCGCTTGTAAAAAAGTATTCGGAAAACCTTCAAAGTCAGAAGTATTTACAAACAGCTTTGATTCGTTAAAATAGTTTTGGATGTCTACAAAAGGAACTTTTTCTATAAAAGTTAAATTCGGTATTTGCTCCGCTTGTTGCTTTAATTTGTTCCATCCTTTAAAATCTTTTTGATGATACGAACAAATCATAATAAACATATTGTCTTTATTTTGTTTTGCTAAATCTAAAAAAAGTTCCGGTTTTTTTAAATTAATATATCTTCCTACCCACAGAACATAATTCTTATTTGTTGATTTTCGAGATTTTATTTCAAATACATTTTTAAGTTTTATTGTTTCTTTGTTATGATTCTTTTTTAACAACTTTTGCTGTTCACCATTTTGGCATAGTATAACATCTGCATGTTCTAAACCATACTTAAACATTTTTCCCGAAAAACCGTTCTCTTTTATTCTGCTTGTATCTGTATCAGCATTGCTTGCTGATCGGTGAATATGTTTTTTTTTAAATGTTTTTTTATAAAATGATGTTACTCCTGCAATAGGGTTAAACGTTGTTGTAATAATGACATCGGGATTAAGTTTTATCAGTAAAAATATGTATCGTATCGATTTAAACAATTTTGAAATAAAAGTTTCATCCGACAACATATTTATACTTTTTATTAATTTAATGTTACCTTTTTTTATTTTGCATTTTTGCTTATAATTTCCGACTAAAAATAGTATTTCAAAAATGGGATTTTCAGCAAGCTGATTAGCCAACAAATACATCTGCAACTCTGCACCGCCAAAGTCAGAGTTGTCGGCTTTTATAAAAAAATGATACGAAGCCGGTGAGAAAAAACAGACTTTTATTTTTTTATTGCCCATGCTTCTATGCTTTTCCCGGGGAAAATAAAACCGTAAGAACGATACATGAATGCAAAAATCTTATGAGTGAATTTTACGTTTCGTTCCGTATTTTTAAAATCATCCAAATTCCTTTTCCCTTTTTTGATTTCTTCTTGGTTTGTAATTTTTTGTTCTTCTTTTTTTCCAAACAGTTTTTTAATTTGATTTTTTAAATACCAAATATCAATACCGTAAGATTTTATTTTAAACGGAATTAATTTATGATTATTAAATAAACGTTTTATCGATTGGGTTTCAAAATAATTTATATGACCCGGCGGTGTGTTTACATGATAATTTTTAAACAGGCGTCTGGATAACAGATTAAAGTTCGGGACACCTGAAATAATCATTAATCCGCCATTTTTCAGCAATGTTGTTAATTTTTCGGTGATTTTATTTAAATCATAAACATGCTCGTAAGTTGCATGTGAAATAATGACATCAAAAGTGTTTTTTTGATATTTTGTTTCGAAGATATCTTTTGTCTCAATTTTCAGATTAAATTCTTTTTTTGCAATTTCAGAATAAGGTGAAAAATCTGAACCGTATGATTCAATTCCTTTTCTTTCGGCTCTGAGTAAAAACTGACCTGATCCGCAACCGAATTCTAACATTTTTATTTGTTTTGATTTAAAATGATGAATAATCTTATTTAAAACAAAATCGTAATATGCTGCCGTAATAAAATGCTCTTTTTGCAGATAACGATAAAATGTTGCTTTATCATAGATATTCTTTTCAAGAACTGCATTTTCTTTAATATCTGCAAATACCATTGAACATTCAGAACATCTCAGCAAATCCGTATTTTTCAGATTAATTATCTTTTCTCCCGAATTACTGTCGCAAATCGGACATTTTCTATATGTAATGGTTTTTACTTTTTTTGCCATAGATATAAAGTATTAAATTCTTTATCATCGGCAATCAGTATTTCTGAGCTTTTTACAGTTTTGTTGTCAGAAATAATTGCTTGAACTTGTGTTTTACTTAAAACAAAATTATAAATTCTGATTTTATCAATATTCCCGTTAAAATACGGATTAATTTGAAATTTTGTTAATGAATCTTGGAGAATGATTTCTTTTTCAGATATTATTTCATCTTTTAAAAACAGACCTTGTTTTGTTTTTCTTGCCTGATTGTCTTGAAACCAAACAATATTATTTCTTTCATTACTGTTAAGCTCTACGGATATTGTTTTATTATTATTCCTTATTACAAATAAGCTGTCAGATTTAAGTGTAAAGTTATAATTAATAATGCTGTCAGATTTAAGTGTGAAAATTGTTCCTTCGGATAATGAATCAATTTGTAAAGAAAAAGCAATTGAATATGAATTATTCAAATTTAAATTTGCAACAGGAAAAGATTGCTGAGTAAAAAATTGTTCCAAGGGAACCATCATATTTTGATTATAATAATAAATTTCTTCTCCTGTTTTATCAACTCCGTAGCCATGATATTTTTTAAAATAAAGATTTACATAGTTTTGAAACTGTTGATTAATTCTTCCCCCGTTGTACGTGTGCCATACTATCCAGCCAGATTTATTGCTTCTTAATTCATTATAAAGATCGACAAATGATCGGCCTTTGTAACTTCCTAAACTAATAAATTTTGTTTCCGGATTAATGCCTTTAAGATATAAACGCGGCCCCCAATGTCTGAAAATTACATCGCCGTCTTTGATATTTTTCTTTATTGTTTTATATGCAACAGACGGTTTTGCCGGAGATAATGTATTTGTAACATACAAAGAATCATAGTTATTTTTAAACTGAATAAGAACTGAAAAAATAATTAATATGGCTAATATTATTTGAATAGCCTTGTTGAATAATAACCTGCCAATCAGTGTATAAAACCCTATTATCAATAGAATTATTATTGGCGTTACGAAAGAAACATATCTGAAATGTGAAGGATAATCAAAAACATAAGAAAATAATATCCATGTTAATGCAGCAGTAATTATCAAAGCCAGATAACTTTTTCGAAACCTCTCATTTTTTACAAGAAAATAGCTAAATAACCCCACCGACAAAAAAATAATATTTGTACTTGCGGAGAACGGATATCCGAATAAAATATTCGAATAATGTTCGGCATGATTAATTTCAAATAGTGTAAATCGACTGAACCCGACTTTAAACGGACTAATAATTTGAATGATTAAAATTCCGATTGTAACAATTGAAGCTGTAATATATTTTTTTTCTTTATTGAACAGAAATATGGACAGAACAGAGAATAATAAAAATACAGGAAATATCAATGCACTGTTTTGGTGTGTAAACAAATTGATATACAAAAGTCCGGCAATAAACGGCAGGAAAATATAATTAAAGTTAAAGTATTTTTTTAAAATAGGATATTTCTCGGAATTGAACAATTTATAGTTATTTGTTTCTGTCAGAAATTTAAAAGTCCAATAATAAGCAAGTAAAAACAAGGGGAAAACCATTGCATACATTCTGGCCCACCTCCCCAATGCAAGGAAATCAAAATAAAGTGCAAGAGAAAAGATTGTGAGTAATACGGCACGTTTATCTTTGATAAAATATTTTCCGATAAAAAATAAGAAAACAATTAATAAAACCCCGATAAATGCTGAAGGAAATCTTGCACTCCAAGCGTTAATACCGAATAAATTAAAAGATTGTGCCGTAATAAATTGATGTGGTTTTGCACGATTGTAACTTTTTTCAACGGTTTCCCCTTTAATAAAATCCCATTGTTTGTATTCTCCTGTATGCATATAGCCTGCGGCACCTCTTGTGACGCTTATTTCATCGGAATATAAATCAAAATTACCCAGTTTATAAAAAAGAGTAAAAACAGATATCCCTAAAATTACAATAAAAACAAAAGTTGTAGGAAATTCTTTTTTTGAGAGTGATGATTTTATTTTATCAAAAAACTTGTATTTTGGCTTATCCGATTTATCGGACATGAAAAGTTTGTCAACAATTTTAACTAATTTATTTTTTTCAAAATACAGAGAAATTATTCCTGTAACAACAGCAAATATAGTGAGTACATTTTTTGTTGCCTCAGAGAATATATTACCGAATGAAAATGAAAAAAATAAATCATCTGCTATGCCTGACAAAATAAATAAAAGAAAAAGATATTTTAAATTTTGAAGCAAAAAAGATGTTTTTACCGGTTTGCTTACCGGTTTTTGCTTTTTGTTCGGAACTTTTGATGCTTGAATGTTTTTTTTGCTTGTTCGTTTCATTTTTTTTGTGAAGATGCTAAAATATAAAAAACACTTGATTTTTCAAATTTGAATTACCGGAATAATTTTTTAAATTCTTTTATAATCAAGTCTTTTAGATGATTTTCTGAAATATATTTTGAACCGTTTTGCCCGAAACTTTTTCTTAATTCCGCATTATGATTTAATTTTTCAAAACCGGAGTAAAATTGCTCAATATTTTTGTCTGCACAAAATCCGCATTCATTTTCGCGTAAAATATTCTCCGGATTAACATGATAACTTAAAACCGGACATTCCGACTGCATTGATTCAGCCATTGTATTCGAAAAACCTTCTAATTCGGAAGTCAATACATAAATTTTTGCTTTACGGTAGTAATTTTTAACTTCTTCGGGTTTTACGTAGGGAATATATTGTAAGTTCTTAATTTCTTTTGCTTTGGTTCGTATTTCTTTACCGTATTCTTTTTTTTCAAGCACGACGGGAGCAATCATTACAAATTTTTCCGATGGAAATTTTTTTGCCAATTCCAAAAACAGTTCCGGTTTTTTTATTTCCGATAATCTTCCTACCCATAAAATTGTGTTTTTTTCGCTGTGAATAATATCCTCAGAATTATCATTCAAATAGATGTTTTTAATAATTATGTCGGGTTTTCGTTTTCTGTTTTTTGTAAAATTTTCAGATTGTTGCTTAGTCTGTGCCGTTAAAATATCGGCTTTCCCATAAACGTATTGCATTGCAAAAGCCGTAAAAAATCCGTTATGTTTTTTTTGTCGCTCTTTGTTTGTTTCGGCATCGGCGGCAATCATATAAACAACCTTTC